>JBBRWA010000176.1:0-12663 GCA_038246345.1 Chitinophagales bacterium | reverse complement strand
TGGCGCTGATCAATATTATTCGGGAAAAGCCGGAAATACAAATAGATGCGCTGGCACTGGCGGCTGGCCATTCCACGGGTGGACTGGCATCGTTGATTTTGGGATTGGAGTTTCGGGGGGTGATAAGGACGTTGCCGGGGAAAAGGTACGTGGTGGTTTGAGTATTATTAGTAAGCCAAATCATTCCATTTCACGAAAAAAACCTGAACGAATTAACTTCGAATGGTTTCATGGCGCGTCGTAATTTTACCCCCATGAAACACCTCCTGCTTCTTGCCCTTTGCCTCAGTTTTTCTTTCCAAACCCGGCAAACACCAGCGCCGTATACCGGCCCTAAACCCAAAAACATCATTCTCCTCATCGGCGATGGCATGGGTCTTGCACAAATCAGCGCGGGCTATTATTACAACGGGAAAAAGCTGAACCTGGAAAAATTTCCGATCACAGGCCTGATGACCACCCAATCTTCCAGTCATCTCATCACCGACTCCGCCGCAGGTGCCACGGCTTTTGCTTGTGGCTGCAAAACCTATAATGGGGCCATTGGTGTCACCGCCAAGCGCAAACCCTGCCGTACGATATTGGAAGATGCCAAGGCGCAGGGGCTAGCGGTGGGTTTGGTGGCCAGTTGCAGCATCACGCACGCCACGCCGGCTTCCTTCATCGCGCACGTGGAAAGTCGCGCCGATGCCGAGGACATTGCAATCGATTTTTTGAAAACAGACATCGACCTCATCATCGGCGGTGGACTCCAATATTTCAACGCACGCACATCAGACAAGCGCAACTTGTATGCTGAGCTCGCCCAAAAAGGCTACTTCGTGTCCAATTTTGCAGAAAAAAAGTTGTCGGAACTGACATTTTTGCAGAAACAGCCCCTTGCCTGGTTTGGCGCTACAAAAGAACCGGGGTCTGTCGCTGAAGGTCGCGATTGGTTGCCCCTGGCGGCAGAAAAAGCGCCGGCATTTTTGAAACAACGCAGCGATATAGGTTTTTTCCTCATGTTGGAAGGCTCCCAAATTGATTGGGCTTGCCACGCCAAAGATGGCCCGCGTGCCGTGCAGGAAATGTTGGATTTTGATGAAGCTATTGGGAAAATACTCGCGTTCGCGCAAGCCGATGGCGAAACACTGGTCATCATCACTGCCGATCATGAAACCGGAGGCATGACCCTCGAACAAGGCTCAACGATGGATAGCCTGGATCTGGCCTTCAATTCCGGCTACCACACGGCCTCCTTGGTGCCCGTATACGCATTTGGACCCGGCGCTGAGCTGTTCAGCGGGATTATGGACAATACTGATATCTATTTGAAAATGAAGGGCTTGTATGGGTTTTAGATGCTGGATGCACGACCATTCATTAATTTGAGTAATTAGTTTTTCAGCGCCTTGGGTGCTGGAATTCAAAATGCCTGCGTAATTGTAGTAGATGTGCATCCAGTATCTAAAATCCAGGAACCAGGTGCCGACCATCCTTCGCCACCATCCTACGGACGCCGGGCTACGGCGGGTAAAAATGTGGTGAGGAGACCAGCCCTACCCCCCGGATGGACTGGTCCCTCGCCCACTAACTTAAGGCCGTAATGGACTTAATAAAGTTACACGGTTGTTTTCTCCGAAAGATTTCGGATGCATTGGGTTGTGGATTATGCCCAAAGCTTTGGTATTCCAAAATAGGCAACTACTGTGCCAAAAACGGTTAAAATGGGTAAACGAATTTAAACCTATATCTACCCAAACACCTCGATAAATCATCTCAAAACACTGATTTCCAAATTATTAGTTCCTGTTTGCTACGATCGGACATTTTGACAGATAGCAGGGTAATGGCATGGCCTTTGAAAAGGGTAATTAGATAGGATAGCACGTTTAAAGGTGTGCTTCCAGAATTTCCAGTGTTTCAGCTGGGAGAATGAGCATTCAACCAAACTATCCACCCAGCCCAAACGGGCCCATATTTAAACAATCAAATAATATGCAGACAGGTACTATTTCAGTTCAGACGGAGAATATTTTCCCGATCATCAAAAAGTTTCTCTACTCCGACCACGAAATTTTCCTCCGCGAACTGGTTTCCAACGCCGTTGATGCCACCACCAAGCTTCAGGTGCTTGCCCAGCGCGGGGAAGTGAAAGGAGAAATTGGCGACACGCACATTGAGATTATCCTCAATGAAGCCGAAAAACAGATCACCATCCGCGACCGCGGCATCGGCATGACCGAAGAGGAAGTGTTGAAATACCTTAACCAGATCGCGCTTTCCAGTGCTACTGAGTTTTTGGAAAAATACAAGGACAGCAGCGTCATTGGCCACTTTGGTCTGGGCTTCTACTCCGCCTTCATGGTAGCCGACAAAGTAGAAGTGATTACCAAATCATGGCAAAAAGGCGCGGAAGCCGTCAAGTGGACCTGCTCCGGCGATCCTGAATACACCCTTGAAAAAGTCAAGAAAAAAGAACGCGGCACCGACATCGTGCTGCACATCAACGAAGAGAACAAAAGCTTTCTGGAGAAATTCAAACTGGAGGGCTTGTTGGAAAAATACTGCAAGTTCCTGCCCATTGAAATTCAATTTGGCACCAGAACCGAATACGTAGAAACAGGTGAAGGCGAGGATAAAAAAGAGGAATCCATTGAGGTGCCCAACATCATCAACGATACCAACCCGCTGTGGAAAAAATCGCCAACGGAGCTTCAGGAAAGTGATTACCAGGCATTTTACCGCCAATTGTACCCCATGGCTGCCGAGCCGATGTTTCATATTCACCTGAACATCGACTTCCCTTTCAACCTCACGGGTGTGCTCTATTTCCCAAAACTGGGTAATTCCATGGAGGTGAGCCGCAATAAAATCCACCTCTACTCCAATCAGGTATTCGTCACCGACGATGTGCGCGATATTGTACCGGAGTGGCTGCTCCTGCTGCATGGAGTTATTGACTCCCCTGATATTCCGCTCAACGTGTCGCGCTCCTACCTACAGGCCGATGGCAATGTGAAAAAGATCAGCGAGTACATCACCCGCAAAGTGGCTGATAAGTTGAACGATTTGTTCAAATCCGACCGTCCTGCTTTTGAGAAAAAATGGCGCGATTTGGGTGTTTTCGTGAAATACGGTGTCATTTCTGACAAAAAATTTGACGAACGCGCCACCAATTTCACCTTGGTGGAAAATACCAAAGGCGAGCATTACCTCCTCAGCGAATACAAAGATAAAATCAAGGACAACCAAACCGATAAGCACGGCAAAGTGGTGGTGATTTACACCAACGACCCGGAAGGCCATCACGCCCAAATCAAAACGGCGGAACAGCGCGGCTACGATGTACTGCGCCTCGATACTGTGCTCGACAACCACTGGATGCAGCACCTGGAATACCGTTCGGAACAAGGACTTGTCTTCGTCCGCGTCGATTCCGAGACCGTCGACAACCTGGTACAAAAAGATGAAACGCGCACTTCAGTACTCTCCGACAAGGAACAGGAATCGGTGAAAGCGCTGTTTGAAACCCTGGCGAAAAACCAGCCGGGCGCTTCCGTAACACTTTCCCCTCTAACGCCCGAAGACCAACCAGTACTGGTCACAAAACCAGAATTCATGCGCCGCATGAAGGAAATGCAAGCGATGCACGGCATGGCGGGCATGGGCGATATGCCGGATAGCTATAACATTGTGGTGAATACCAACAACCCGATCATAGCGACCAAGCTGCTGAAAATCAAGGACAAAGACAAGCAAAACGACCTTACACAATACCTCCTCAACCTGGCGCTACTCCAACAAGGTATGTTGCGTGGAGAAGCGCTGACGGTGTTTGTAGGAAAAACGTTGGAGAAGATTTAGTTGCTTGATGATGGTAGTTCGTTGATCGTTGATAGTTGTTCGTTTTCATTCACTCAAACTTTGTTGGGCATCTTGTTGTATTGAAGCATTCGCCCGCTATTGAATAAATGCTCTACTACCTGAATACCAAACGAGAGTTGAGCGAATGAGAACGAACAACTATCAACGAACAACTATCAACAAAAAAAATGATCGCAAACACCCCCGCGCCGCCCTACTACGCCGTCATTTTCACCTCCCTCCGCACCGAAGTTGAGGAAGGTTACGCGGACACAGCAGCGCTTATGGTGTCTCTTGCTGCCGAACACCCCGGTTTCCTCGGCGTAGAATCTGCCCGCGATGGCTTGGGCATTACGGTTTCTTATTGGGAAAGCCTGGAAGCCATCCGAAACTGGAAAGCCAATACGGAGCACCTGATTGCCCAAAAAATGGGCCGGGAAAAATGGTATGCTGCCTATAAAACGCGCATCTGTAAAGTGGAGCGAGATTACGGCTTGTAGGGTAGCTAAAACAGGCTTCTTCCATACACATACAACCAGGCAAAAGCCAATAGTGTGGTTGCGATAACGATGCCACGCATGGTCAAATCCCAGCGGCGGCGGCGGTAAATACTCAGAAGAATGAGGTTCGTAGCGAGCGCTACAATCGCCAGGGTACGTTCCCGAAAGTTTTCAGAAAACCCGATGCCGCTGGCAGCGCCCTTTCCTTCCAAAATGGAGAAAATTTGCAACAGCATAACGTATAAAAGCGATGGGACAACGAGACCTAGCAGGAGTCCGACCCAGATGGCGTTTTTGTTAAGCATGGTTGTTAATGTGATAATTTGATAATGAGGTAATTTGATAATGTGAATGTCATAATTTGATAATGGGCGTTGTGCTTGGCAGTTATGGGGATAGGGGATTATTGGTTTTCAAGTTCGGCCAATTGGCCCAGTGCTTTATAGCTCGTCAGGTCGTGCATGGATGGCACGATGGAAAGATAGCCTTGTTCCAGCGCCAGAACATCCGTATTCTCAGATTTGTCGTCGTTTACGAATTCGCCCGTAAGCCAGTAGTATGGTTGACCGCTGGGGTCGCAGCCTTCCACGAATTTTTCTACCCATCGCGCATCCGCTTGTCGGCACAGCCGCATACCCTTGATCGCATCTGCCGGGAGTTTCGGGATGTTTACGTTGAGTAATTGCCCTTTTTCAAAGGGGCGATGGAGCATAAAATCCATGATTTTCCGTATCCAGGGTTTTGCGGGCTGGAAATCTGCCTCGAAGCTGAAATCAAGCAAAGAAAATCCGATGCTCCGGATTCCTTCCAACGCTGCTTCCATAGCAGCCGACATGGTGCCAGAATACAAAATATTGATGCTGGCATTGCTGCCGTGGTTGATGCCGGAAACACAGAGGTCGATCTGACGGCCTTTCAGCACTACATGTTTGGCAAGTTTGACGCAGTCTACGGGCGTGCCGGAGCATTCCCAAGCTTCAATACCCGAAAACACTTTGACTTTTTTGAGCCGCAAAGGATCGTGGATCGTGATGGCGTGTCCCTTTCCACTTTGTGGGGAATCGGGTGCTACAACGACAACTTCGCCCATTTCAGCGGCTACTTCCACCAGCGCTCGGATGCCCGGTGCTACGATACCATCGTCGTTGGTGACTAAAATCAGTGGTTTGTTCATGGTGCAAAAGTAGTGTATGGCTTGGGTTTGCTTGGCAAGGCAGTGTTAATTTCTGTAACTATTCAGTAACCTCAGGGTAAGAGAAGCGATTGCACAGGATATTTACATAAACAGTACCTTTGCACCAATATTGCAGGCATTAATAAGCTGTTCAAAAGGGAATTGTATGCATTTTCCAGACTCTTTTGACAAAAAAATTTCGCGTTGCGGCGTTTTTTCAACCGTATTTACCGTTATTTTAGATATTTCCCTGATAATCAATTCCAAATTTGGAAATTATGACATAACCTTGCAGGAAATTTTATCGCATATTCTTTCGTTAATCAAGTAGTTACAACTGAAATCCATCATCGAATCAACAATTAAACCCATTCACCAATAAACATTTTTACCATGAATCGTATCGTTCTTGCCTTTGCCATCACATTTTTGGCTCAATTTCTTCCAGCTCAGGAGGTTACATACGTGGTCTTCAACCGCGACTGCATGAGCCAATTGATGTATCGCTATGCCTATCCCAACGTTAAAGGGGAAGACCCCATATATGCTTATTCTATCCAACCAAACGTGTTGGAAAACTATGTTTTCACCTCAAAGGGCGCTGGACATTATTCGCCGACAATGCCTAATGGCGCCGTTTCTTGCCGCAGCCTGGAATTGAATGATGGCTACGTCGCCGCGCTCAACCGGGAAGACAAGCAGATGCTGATCGTATTCCAACGCCAGGAAGGCGGCTACTGGCTGATGCCCATTGGTTCAGCTACGCTTGTTGCCCGCAGCGGCCAAAAATATTGGATACGGTCCAAAAACTGCTCCTTTACTTTCGACACACTGCGGATGGAAAACGACCGAAACCTGGCCATTACTGGTTCCGCTACCGCCGTTTATTTCAAAGGGGCAAAGCTGCGCAATTGCCTGATGGAGTATTCTTTCCACTGCGAATCCATCAAAAGCGGCCAGATACGCTCCGATGTTGACCTGATTCCTTCCCTGGGATTCTCTTCTGACCAAACAGGAACAAGCTCCGCAACTGCCCTTGAAAATCAAATGCAGCTTTTCCGGGTAAACGGCCAAAACATTGACGATTATATCGGAAAAGGTTGTCCAGAAGGTGGAAAAATCGAAGTTTCCAAAAACCAAAAACCGACACAATACGGTTATGACAAGGAGTCTTACGGCTATTCTGAGGTTGATAAAGAGGTGATGTCCATCAAAAGCAACAAAGCCTTGGAGGTAAAACCTGCTGCATACAACTATGCAGGAGAGACGGTTTCTATCGACTGTCCAGAAAAACTGGGCGATGGCTATCACGTGGTTCAACGGGGCGACAACCTGCGCGCCATTTCCAGAACGTACAATGTTGACGTGCCAACGCTGGTAAAGTGGAATAATATTGCAAACCCAAACGCCATTGAGGTGTGCCAAATTATTTGGTACAAAAAACCTCCGGCAACGACTAATAAGCCTGTCGGCGAAGCGGCTCCCAAACCTGTGCAACATACCACACCTGAAAATCAGGTCGTGGATCAGCGGAAACTCAAACAACTCAACAACGAAAAATCGGCGCCTCCTCCCACAGCATACTACGCTGAAGACGATGGCTATGATTCCTGGCGCCAAAAGCCTCAAACGGCATCGACCAAAGGTGCTGTCAAGCCTAACCAATACGAATATTACGACGAGGTGAAACCAGCCAGTGAACGCCCTTTGATCCACACGGTTCAAAAAGGTGAATACCTCTATAAACTGGCCAGGATGTACAATTGTCCGGAGGAATGTATCCGCCAGGCCAACAACATGCCTGTTCAAGGAGATATTGCTTTCAATATCGGTGAAAAAGTAATCATTCCGGCGTGCGACTGCTTGAAAGCGGGTCGTTTATCGCAGAAAAACCAGCCTTATGACGAGCCTGTCAATACCCCGGCCAAGCAAGAAAAAATGAGCTCTGGCAACCTGCTCAACCCCGTGACCTATAATTATGACGATCCTTATGCAAAAAAAGTAGAAGGTAAAACGGGGGAAGCCAAAAAGCTGGTCGACGAATGGCCCATCAACGAGCCAGATAAAGTGGCAGCCAGCATTAATGCAAAGGACACCAAGACCGCCGGAAAAAGCAACAATACGGATCAACCCAAGGTACCCCTGTTCAAGGAGCACGTGGCCAAACAAGGAGATACCCTGCGTTCTATCGCAACAAAATATAAGGTGGATCCTGCTGAATTGGCCCAGGTAAATGGCCTTGGGCTCAACGAAGCGATTATCCCAGGGAAATGGATATTGATTCCGATACAGGATTAAAAACCTCGTAGGTCTAAAACCTCAGACCCCCCTCAAAAAGCAGCGCTTTTTTGAGGGGGGTCTGAGGTTTTAGACCTACGAGGTTTCTCCGCCATAGGCAACTAAAAACCCGTATTCAACGCCAATTAACTGACTTTTCTGGCTGTGTTGATACGATATCGATTGCTTTTCCTGCGCATTTCTTGGGCGCTCTTCGTCGGGCTTGCCGCAGAGGGCCTGGAGGCGCAAATTGAAAACAGGTACTCCAATCTGCGCTACCGCATCATAGACGCCACCCAACCTGGCCAATTGCTTGATTCCTTGACCGTAGCAGCGCCTTTGGGCCTGTTGCAGGATTACGACAACGGCACGGTGCTGGATGGCGCATTGTTTACCTTAAAAAACAACCGACTGCAATATGATACGGCATTGTTATTTAAGGCTTACCCAAATTGCAAAAAGATTGCCCTGCGTTATCGGGTGCTTCCCTACAATTTTTCTGTAAAAATAGCGCGGCTCGACACCGTCGCCATTCGAAGGCGCATCAATACCGATGCCATTGAGTTCGACTACTCTCCCTACGAACCCGTGAAAAGACCCTGGGAAAGCAATGGTATCTCTTCTTCGGGCGCGTATACCAGAGGGCTGTCATTTGGAAACAGCCAAAACCTCGTATTCAATTCCAACCTCAACCTCCAATTGGATGGAAAATTGGGCAACGACCTTGAGCTTCGTGCCGCCCTTTCAGACAACAGCATTCCCCTGCAACCCGATGGAACTACCAGACAACTGCAGGAATTCGACCGTATTTTTATTCAGCTAAAAAGAAAACAAAGCACCCTGACTGCCGGAGACTATGACCTGACACGACCTGCCGGGTATTTTAGCAATTACTTCAAACGCTTGCAGGGTGCCATGGTAGAATCCGCTTTTATCCTGAAAAATGATTCTATACGGCTGCGGACAGCGGCTGCGGTTACCAGGGGTAAATTTGCCCGCCAAAACATTCAGGGCCAGGAGGGCAACCAAGGCCCTTACCGCTTGCAAGGCACAGAAGGCGAACGCTTTATCATTGTATTGGCGGGCACGGAAAAGGTGTATATCGACGGCCAATTATTGCAGCGCGGCATTGAAGACGATTATGTGGTCGATTATAATTTGGGTGAAATCGTGTTTACCCCGCGCAGGCTCATCACCAAAGATATCCGAATCATTGTTGAGTTTGAATATGCCGTACAAACCTACCTCCGTTCGACAGTGGCATTCAATACCGATTGGAAAAGAAATAAAAGTCGTTTTTATTTCAACGTATACTCCGAGCAAGATGCCCGCAACAACGGTGGCGCGCAGGAATTATCACCTTCCGAGCGCCAAAACCTGGCTGCCGCTGGCGACAACCTCCGCAACGCCTACGCCTCTGGCATTGACACCCTGGAGGCATTCGATCCGAGTCGCGTGTTGTACCGCATCATCGATTCCGTGGTTTGCGGGGTGCCAATACCCATTTTGTATTACAGCACCAAGCCAGATTCCGCGCGGTATGCCGCCCGATTTTCAGAAGTCCCCGCCGGCCAAGGTCACTATATTCTGGCACCCACGGCAGCCAATGGCCGGGTGTTCCGCTGGTCGCCACCCGATCCGCTCACCTGTGCTCTGACGGGTAACTTCGAGCCAATTGTGCGGTTGATAGCGCCTGAACTTCGGCAACTTTGGACAGCAGGAGCAGATTTTCAACTGTTTAAACGCTCCAGTATGACAGCAGAATTGGCTTTGAGCAACCGCGACCTGAACAGGTTCTCCCCCGTGGGCAACAACGACAACCTGGGCGTTGCGGGTTTTCTGCGCTGGAAACAAGCTTTTGAGTTTGGGCAGATGACGACTCAAGGAGAAAAACCGCTCCGTCGCTGGCGCAGTGAATTGAATGCGAATTACGAACATACCGCCCGTAACTTTCAATCGCTAAATCCGTACCGACCCCCGGAGTTTACACGCGATTGGAACACCGACAACAACCGCGATACAGTGATGGAGCAAATTGGGCGCGCGGGTATTTCCATTGAAAACAAAAAACTTGGACGGGCACAGTATGAATTTGGCGCTTTTCGGCGACAGGGCGTTTACGATGGTTCGCGGCATTTCGCGTCCTTGTTGATGCGTAAAAACGGTTGGGAACTTGCCACGGAGGGCAATTTTTTGAAAACAACAGGCTTCGTGGAACAAACGCAATTCAACCGACCAAAAGTAGATTTTTCAAAAACGTTTTTTAAAAATGACTCCACCACAAGACAGGCATTTTTAAAAACGGGTATTTATGCAGAGCGGGAAAAAAATGCCCGAACAGTAGTTGGCGCAGATACCCTGAGTCGGGTAAGTTTTTGGTACGATCTGTTGCGCCTTTATTTTCAAGTGCCCCAAAACCAGGGCCGTTGGCAGGTTGCAGGTTTTGTATCGCAGCGCAGCGACTTTGCCCCCAGCCTGTCAAATTTCAAAAAAAACACTGTCGCCAATGAATTCAACCTGAACGGCGCTTGGAACAACCAGGGCATCCGAAAAAGTTATACCCAATCGCTGGCCTGGGTGCTTAGTCTCCGGCGCCTGAACATCAAAGATTCAACGCTCACAACCCTCGATGCGCAGAACAGCTATCTCGGAAAAATGGATTACAGTTTTTCCGCTTGGCGCAATGCCCTGGTATTTACCACCAACTACGAATTGGGTTCGGGGCAAAGCCCCAAACTAGAATTCAATTACCTGCAAGTAAACCCAGGCGATGGGTTGTACACTTGGGTGGACCGCAACCGCGACAGTATTTTACAGGTGGATGAAATGGAGATTGCGGTATTTCAAGACCAGGCTACTTATGTAAGGATTTCGGTGACAACGCCTGAATACATCCGCACCAACAATGTGCTTTTTAGTCCAAGCCTGCGCTTCGAGCCACGGCAATTGTGGCCGCGCCCGACAGGCAGGGTACAGCGATTGCTGACCCGCTTGAGCACACAAAGCAACCTTCAGATCAACCGCCGAACCTACTCGGGCGCTGGCGGTGTACAAGCGTGGAACCCCTTGCAAGTCAGCGGTTTGGCCGACACTTCTCTGGTTACGCTGAATGCCGGCTGGCGAAACGCCTTGTTTATAAACCGCGCCGACCCAAAATGGGATGCCAGCATAGCCCATGGCGACAACCGGAGTCGACTGGCCATAACAACGGGCTTTGAACAACGCCGCAACCAAGATATTACCTTGCACGGCAGGCTCAACTTAAGTCAGCGCTGGAGCCTGGAATCAGATGTGGCACAAACCCTTAAAGCCTCAGACAACCAGACTTTTAACACCCGAGATTACCATATCAACGCATTTGAAGCGGGACCAAAACTAGCTTGGTTGCCCAGCCGCACATTTCGCATCACCACGGCGATGAAATGGAAAAACAGCCGGAATGTACTGGGAGAAATGGAAGCTGCTACCCAAAGCAACTGGTCGGCCGAGCTCACCTGGAACCCTGCCTCCAAGCCAAATGCACAAGGGTTCAAAGCAAGTACTTCCCTGCGCACCAAGGCTACGTTTGCCGATATTAAATACACTGGGCAAGCCAATTCTGTCGTTGCATTCACGATGTTGGAAGGTTTGCAAAACGGCAAAAATTTCCTTTGGAGTGTTATCCTTGATCGGCAGCTTTCAAAATCAGTGCAATTGAGCCTGAATTATGAAGGTCGAAAAACCGGGCTAAACAGGGTAGTGCATGTGGGTCGGGCGCAGGTGCGGGCATTGTTCTGAGCATTTTTGGGACAGTATTTCAGTAGAAAGCCCTCAATATGCTCTGAAAAAGCTTTTAGCTTTGCGGCTCTATTTATGTTTCTACAAGGAGTCCTCTTCGGTATTTCGCTCAGTTTTCTGATTGGCCCGCTGCTTTTCGCAGTGGTAGAAGCTGGTATTGGGCAGGGATTTCGCGCGGGCATCGCCGTTGCGGCAGGTATTTGGATCAGTGATGTTTTGTTTGTCGGTGCCATACTTTGGAGTGTGGATACGCTCGCGGCTATTACGGAAATTGATGGATTTAAGCATTGGGTCGGCATATTCGGTGGGGCCTTGTTGCTGGCATTTGGTGCAGGCAGTTTTTTTTCAAAATCGAGCCAAAAGGCAAGTGCCGCACTGGTTGAAAATGGCATTGAAAAACGCAGCAACCTGGCTTGGTGGTTGCGTGGTTTTTTGCTCAACACCATCAATCCTGGCACCATATTTTTCTGGATCGGCATCATCAGCGCCGTTGTGGTGCCCAACCACTGGAACAAACAACAAACCCTCGTATTTTTTGGCGGGATGTTGGGTACGCTGGTACTGACAGATACCCTAAAAGCCTGGGCTGCCAAGCGCATCCGGCAATTCCTTACGCCCCAGCATATTCGGCAGGTACAGCGCGGCATTGGGTTGATGTTGATGATGTTTGGGATGATGTTGATTGGGAGGGTTTTGATAGGGGGGCGATGAACTTAAGATCAAAACGAATGCACCCACGGAGCGCCGGTGGCACCGCGTTCACGCGGTCTGGACGAGAGCCTTTAGGCTCACGAAACAAGAAAAAGAAGCAAAACTCAAAATTGGACCTCCCACTTCAACAACTTCTCCAAGGATTTCTTTAGGAAAAGTATTTAGCACAAGTTCTCTTGACTTTGGCGTGTTGACATTTTTCAAAAAAAATTGACATGTCTTTACACGTGAGCCTGAAGGCTCTCGTCCAGACCGCGTAAACGCGGTGCTACCGGCGCTTCGTGGGCGCATCCGTTTGATATTTATGACAAGAATAGTGGTGTTGGTTTCCGCATATTTTTTTGGGAAAAATGAGGGTACGCTGGTACTGACAGATAC
>JBBRWA010000175.1:0-12825 GCA_038246345.1 Chitinophagales bacterium | reverse complement strand
TTGTCTGATCCTGTGCTCAATTGCGGCATAAACGGTCAAGCAGAGCGTCATGATGAACAAGAGTGCTTCTACCCGCTGGGGCTTTTTTACGAACAAAGTAGCAGCCATGAATTGCGGGTCTTTTAAAAACCGAAAACCCCTATAGACTTAATGAGCTTGAAAGTAGGTTGATTCCGGTTCAATTCCCAACCTGTTATTGTTGTTTCCGATACTTTCAGGATCCTTGCCACATCTAGTTGAGACAATCCGTAATCAAGCCTTGTCTTTCGAAGATAATCTCCCAAAGTGTTCAATTCTTTATGATACGGGAGAAGCTTTTAGTTCAACAACTTTTTCCGGAGCCATGTTTGCCAGCATCTCAGCAACATCGTCGTAAACTTCTAGTTGGGTTGCCTTATCCTAGATTTTTTACAAAAAAAGTGTATTGATATAAAGTTTAATTTTACGATTCCAATTACTCCTCCCGCCCAGCCAATGAACAACCTGAAACCATTGAAACCTGAAACCCTCCTTTAATCATTTCGGAGGCTTTTCACCGGATTCGCCAGCGCCGCCTTTACACTCTGAAAACTCACCGTGAAAAATGCGATGCCGAGCGCCGCCAATCCCGCCAGCGCAAACATCCACCACTGGATTTCAATATGGTAGGCAAAATCGGCGAGCCAGCGTTGCATGAAATAATAGGCGATGGGGCTGGCGATAATCAAGGCGATGCCGACGAGCTTGAGGAAATCGCGGGTCAACAGGCTGGTGATGCTGGCCACGGAAGCACCGAGTACTTTGCGCACACCGATTTCTTTTGTGCGCTGCTCCGCCGTGAAAGCCGCCAAGGCGAACAAGCCCAGGCAACCGATAAACAGCGCCAAAGCGGTGAGTATGCCCAATATCGAACCCGTTTTTGCTTCGGTGCGGTACATGGCGGCAAATGAAGCATCCATGAAATCATACTCGAAAGGAGCGTTTGGCACGGCAGCCTTCCACAGCGCAGTCGCTTTTTCGATGGCCGCTTTTTCTGTGCCGGGTTTTAAGCGCAAGGCCATGTACTGCCCCCAGGTGCGGTAGGTATGCGAGGATTCATGAAAAATGGCGACGGGTTCAATGGCCATGCGTACCGTGCCAATATGAAAATTGCGCATGATGCCGACCACCTGAAAACGCTGGTTGGCATTGCCGGGATACCGCATCCATTTGCCAATGGGATCGTCCCAACCAATGGCTTTTACGGCAGCTTCGTTCAATATGACGGAATTGGAATCGATGGTGGATTGGGGCTTGAAATTGCGCCCGGCGATTATGTCGATGCCCAATGTCGGCACAAAATCAGCATCGGTCAAGAAGGAGCTGATGGGCAGGCTTTGCACCACTGCACGGCTTTGCGTGCCTTGCTCGGGTTCATAAAAATCACCGAAACTGCCCCTCGAAGGCAGAAAGGTGGAGTGGGTGGCCGTCTGTACTTCCGGCAGTTGCAGCAGCTGTTGTTTGAAAGTTTCCTTCGCTGATGCGGTGCTGAGGTGCCGCACATTTTCCAAGATCAGCGCGTTTTCACGGTTCAGTCCGGGCGATTGCTTTTGCGCAAATTCAAGCTGCTGTAAAATGGCAAAAGAACAGAGCATCAGCACGATAGACGCCGAAAATTGGAACACCACCAAGCTACTGCGAATGCCTGCATGGCCACCTTTTGCACTGTTGGCAACAGGTTTTATCATATCTGCGGCCTTGAATTTTGACAAATAAAAGGCCGGGTACAGTCCGCCAAGCAAAGTTGTCAGCAAGGGCAATGCCACCACCAGGCCCAACAGCGGCCCGGAAAAAAGATCCGCGACGCCCATCTCCAGTCCAGTGAGCCGATTGAAATAAGGCAAGCTCGCCACAGCCAATAATGCAGCAACGGCCAAAGCACCTACACTGTACAGCAGTGTTTCAGCGAGAAATTGCCCAACCAACAGGCTTCGTTGAGCGCCCAGCGATTTGCGCACACCCACCTCCTTCGCACGTTGCATGGAACGAGCCGTGGAGAGGTTCATAAAATTCACACACGCCAACAACAATATCAGCGCACCGACCAGGCCAAAAATGTACACTTGCTCCCCATCGCCAATGGTGACCAGGCGCGAAGAGAGGTTTTCATAACCCAAATGCAACTTGCTCAGGGGCAATAGTTTCACGTCGTAACGGTCGCCCTTTTTCAGCTGGGCCTCAAAATCCTGGCCGATGCGGGCAAAAGCAGCGGGCGCGTAATTGTGCACCATCGCCGGGAACTTAGCTTCCAACGCTGCCAGGCTTTCCTGCGTCGGTGCCTGGCGCAAACGCGCCCAGGTATCCACTTGCAGCCAAATCCAGCTCCAGGAGAAGCGATCCACCACCTTGAAATCCGCCATGGGCAACAAAAAATCGAACTGCACGCTGGAATTGCTGGGCAGGGTTTTTACAATGCCCCGGATGGTGAAAAAGCGGTCGTTTACCGACAGCGCCTGCCCCATGGGCGATGCCGTCCCGAAGTATTTCCCCGCCATTTTTTCGCTTATCACCAGGCTTCCGGGCTGGTCTAGCACGGTAGCCATGTTGCCTTCCGCCATTGGGAAACCAAACAACTCCAAGAAAGCTGTGTCCACGGCCATTTCGGTTTCTTCGTTGAACACCAGCGGCGCATGGCCCGCCTGCTCTCGGCGTACCACCACGCTGCCCAGTGGGAAACTGCGTGCTGTCAGTTCTATTTCAGGAAAATCAGCGGCCAATCGCAAACCCAGCGGCGGCGGCGTATTCGTAGTAACGGCAGCATCCTCACCCATTTTCAGGTCGAGCGCAACAGCGCATACCCGGTCTTTTTCGGGCAAAAAAGCATCGAAACTCCGCTCATGGAATACAAATAGGGCTATGAGCCAGCAGGCGGCAATACCTACGGCCAGGCCAGCGATGTTGATGGCGGAGAAGAAGGCGCGGCGGCGCAGGTTGCGGAGGGCGAGAAGAAAGAAGTTTGCGAGCATATGAAAAAAGGTTTCAGGTTTCAGGTTTCAAGGTTTCAGGTTAAGGGTTCGTTGGTTTAGTATTAGTTGTTGGCGAAAGTTTTCAGGTTGTCAAGGTTTCAGGTTTCAGGTTGGCTTCGCGTTTAGTTTAAGTGATGATTTTTAGGAAAGAGGCCATTGTGCGTATTTGAACATGACGGCTTTTATCCTGCTATAATTTCTTCTTCTGATAAGACATCAATAGCTGGCAATTCCCGATTTCCTTTCAATTTTGAAATACGCCTCCACGAATCCGAACCAACCGCGTAAACCTGAAACCTGAAACCTTTGAAACCTGAAACCTTGACAACCTGAAACCTTGACAACCTGAAACCTCGTTTAGTCATTCCTGAGCGCTTCTACAGGATTTATCAGCGCAGCTTTTATACTTTGAAAACCCACGGTAAATATTGCGATACCAAGTGCCATTGCACCCGCCAGCACAAACATCCACCACTGCATATCAATGCGGTAGGCGAATTCTAACAGCCATTTATCCATACAATACCAGGCTACGGGCGCGGCAATAAGCATGGCAAACAGCACCAGTTTCAAAAAATCTTGTACCAACAAGCTTGTCACGCCCAAGATGCTGGCACCCAGCACTTTTCGGATGCCGATTTCTTTGTTCCGCTGCTCGGTCATGAACATGGCCAGGCCGAACAAGCCCAGGCAAGCGACAAAAATGGTGAGGCCCGCAAAGATGCCGAGCAGCAAACCCGTTTTTTGCTCCGATTTGTAGGTGTTGTTGAAGCGTTCGTCCAGGAAGGAATAAGCAAACGGCTCGGAGCCTTCCAGTTCATTCCATTGGGTTTTTACCTGCGCCAGCAAGCCGGAGATATCGCCTGGTTTCACTTTTACGAGGAGATTTCCTGCCTGATTTCCCAGTACCATGACGAGCGGCCCAATGGGTTCGTGCAGGGATTTAAAGTGGAAATCCTGCACTACCCCGATGACGTGGTAGCTGTGTCGAACACCGTCGTTATTTGATTGACTGAGGCTGCGGTTCAGGGTATCTTTTTCCCAACCCAATGCTTTGGCGGCAGCTTCATTGAGGATAATGGCGGAAGAATCGGAACTAAATTCTTTCGAAAAATTACGGCCACGAAGCAGTTTCATACCCAGGGTCGGGAGGTAGTTTTCGTCAACATCGTAGCGCAGGGTTTTTACCATTTCTAGTGGACTTTCATCCGGCGTTACCAGGAAGTTGTTGTTGTAAGATTCTCCAGCGGGTATGTACCCGGAGGTACTGACGGAGGATACGTGCGGGTTTTGCGCGAGCTGTTGGCGGAACAATTCCTGTTTGTTGCCCAGTGCATTGGCGTTGGGGAGTACCAGCACTTGCTCCTTGTTGTATCCCAGTTGTTTGTGCTGAATGTACGACAACTGCTGCTGTACCACCAACGTACACATGATGAGCGCTGTGGAAATAAAAAACTGAAATACGACCAGGCCACTGCGCAATCCGAGGCTTTTTTTGCCCGCTGAAAATTTGCCTTTTAACACTGCCACAGGCTGAAAGGAGGACAGAAAAAATGCGGGATAACTGCCTGCCAAAATGCCCGTTGCCAAGCCCACGGCCAACAAACCCGGCAACAGCCAGGGTTGCTCCATAGGACTCAGCGACAATTGCAAATCCGTAAAGGCATTAAAAAACGGCAAAACTGTGTACACCAAACCCAGCGCCACCAGCAGCGCAATACCCGTCAACATCGAGGATTCGAGCAGGAACTGTTGCATCAATTCCCATTTCATAGAGCCCAGCACCTTGCGAATGCCGACTTCCCGCGAACGCTTGGCCGCGCCAGCTGTGGAGAGGTTCATAAAGTTGATGCAGGCAATCAGCAACATAAACAGGGCAATGGCCGAGAAAATGTAGATGTACTGGATGTTTCCTGCTGGCGAGAGGTCGTGCTGAAAATCGGAATACAGGTGAATGTCGGTCAATGGCTGCAACATCAACCCAAGGCTGTTGCCCTGGCCCCTGAATTCAGCAAAGGAAATACCCATAGCTTTTTGCAATTGAGGCCCCATGTATTTATCGAGCACTTGGGGAAGTTTGGCTTCCAGTTTTTTAACATCCTGGCCTTTTTGCAACAACAGATAGGTATAAAACTCGGAACTCATCCAGGAATCCGAGGCCGCTTCTGGGGCATTGGCTATAGAACAAAAAATGTCGAATTGGAAATGTGCGTTTTGCGGCACCCCCTCCATCACACCTCGAACAATATAAGGAGTGTTCGAGCTTTCAACTTGCAACACCTTTCCCAGCGGATTTTCCTGGCCAAAATACTTTTCCGCAACCATTTTGCTAATAACCATGGAGTTGGGTTCCACCAACGCCGTTTTGGCATCGCCTTGCAGGAAAGGCAAGGAGAATACCTGGAAAAAATTGGCATCCACAAATGCTACTTTGTTATCTCGAAATGATTTGTCTTGGTAACGTATGTCAGGCGTGCCTGCCTGCCGAAGCCGGGTTGCAGCCTCCACTTCCGGGTATTCCGATTGGAGCGCCTGGGCCACGGGCGGCATCACATGCGCCTCGTTCAGTTTTTCATCCTGCACGGAGCCGCGAAAAAAGACACGGCATATCCGATCAGCTTTTTCGTTGAAACGGTCGTAGCTCATTTCCTGCTGCACATACAGCAGAATCAACAAACAAGTGGCCATACCGATGGACAAGCCAAAGATGTTGATGGCGGAAAAGGTTTTGTTGCGCCAGAGCGTGCGAGAAATACGAGTAATGTGGTTACGTAGCATAGGAATAATGGTTTCAGGGTTTCATAGTTACATGGTTTCAGGGTTAAGGGTTCATTGGCATAGTATCCGTTATTCAGGGTTTCACAGTTTCAGGGTTTCAGGGTTTACGCGGTCTGTTGTCAAATTTGAAATACTATTTCAAAGCTAGAAATTAATTGCGTAAACCATGAAACCTTTTAACCCTGAAACCCCTTAACAATGAAACCCTTTTCCTTATTCGCTCCGGAGGCTTTTCACCGGATTGACCAACGCTGCCCGGATACTTTGAAAACTGACCGTAATAAATGCAATGGAAACAGCGGTGAGTCCTGCCAATACAAACATCCACCATTGCAGTTCAATGTGATAGCTGAAATCGGAGAGCCAGCTTTGCATGAAATACCAAGAAATGGGTGTGGCGATGACAATGGCCAGTAACACAAGTTTTAGAAAATCGCGGTTGAGCATGGCGACAACATTGGCGACGGAAGCGCCAAGTACCTTGCGCACGCCGATTTCTTTGCTGCGCTGTTCGGCGGCGAATGCTGCCAGGCCGAATAAGCCCAAGCAACAAATCAGGATGGACAGTAAAGAAAACACAAACACGATGCTGGCGGTGCGTTGTTCGCTGCGGTACAGGGCATCCAGATGTTCATCCAAAAAGGTGTAGTCGAAGGCCGATTGGGGAAGGGCTTTTGAAAAAACGCCTTCGAGCTGGCGCATGGTTTCGGGCAAATTGTTGGTGCCAGTTTTTACCAATAAAAACCGCCGTGTCTCCGTCGCAGCATCGTGGAAAGCATAGGCGCCGATGGGCTTGTGCAGCGATTCTGCGTTGAAATCCGCGACAACGCCCCGGACATAGGCGTTATCGCCCAGGTCGCAACGCACTTTTTTACCAATCGCTTCTTCGGGGGTATAGCCCAGGTATTCCACGGCTTTTTGATTCAATACAACGTTGACAATGGTGTCTTCAGGGGATTTGTCGGGGAGCGTATTGCCTGCTAAAATCTTAATGCCCAACACTTTTTCAAAGTCGGCGGTAGCGCGGTTGGTTGCCAGATTCAAGCCATTCTCGTCGTCGTCGCTGCGGTGAATCATCCGGCCGCTCGCGCTGTTGCCGGGAAATGTTTGCGCCCGACACACAGATTTTACGCTGCTCAGGCTGCGGCAACCCTGCATCAAGGCATCGAGTTGTTCCTTGTTTTCAGCAGCGGTGGTGGTGATAGCTATAACCTGTTCCGGCTCAAAGCCCAGATTCTTTTGTTGGACAAATTGCATTTGCTTGTACAATACCAAAGTGCCAATGATCAAAATAACCGATGCTGTGAATTGGGCCGTCACCAGGGAGCGGCGAAACCAGCCCGCGCCACTGCTTTTCCGAAAAGAAGTTTGCAGTAAATTTTTAGGTAAAAAAGAGGAGAGGAACACGGCCGGGTAGGAGCCCGCGATGAGGGTTACCAGCAGCCCAATACCCAGCATGGCAAACAAGGTTTGGGGTTGCCACAAGGTGCTGACGGCCAATTGTTTGTCGGCCAGTCGGTTGAACAAAGGGATGCCAAAGGATAGAATACCAAGGGCTAAAAGCAAGGAAATGCCCGTCAATACGCCCGTTTCAATGTAAAATCGAGTGGCAAGCTGCATTTGAGAAGCACCCATTGTTTTATTTATACCCACTTCCCGAAAACGCAATTGTGATCGGGCCGTGGAAAGGTTCATGTAGTTGAAACAAGCAATCAGCAAAACGGCCAGTGCCAAGCCGCCAAGAATGCCTACTTGCCGGGGATCGCCGAGTCGGGCAGTATAGCTGTGGCGCATTTGCGCTGTGTGCAGGTGCACATCGGAAAGGGCTTGTAGCGACAAGGAAAATGACTGTTCTGCTTTCGGCACGTTTTTCTCCAACAACTGCCCCATTTGTTGCTCCACTTGTTCCCGGTTCGCCGAAGCATGTAGCAGCACCCAGGTTTCAAAACTGGAGTTGCTCCATACAAGATTTTTATTCGCCCATTTTATAGTTGAAAATGCCCCTAAAACATTGGCATCCATAGAAGAAGCACTTGGGAAATCTTCATAAATGGCCTTTACTTCCAGGGGCACCATTTGATCAATTTGGATGCTTTTCCCGATCACATTGGTACTGCCGAAATAGCGCATAGCCGCAGAACGGCTCAGCACAACCGTGTTAGGTTGCAACAAAGCCGTCTTCAAATCGCCCGATACAACAGGAACGTCAAAAATGTCGAAAAACCCCGGATCAACCCAGTACAAATTCGGCTCCACGAGTTTGTTGTCACCTGCCGTCACAAATGCCGATTCGCCAAACTCGTGCTTCAACACCCTGGCACTCTGCTCCACAGCCGGAATATCCGCTTTCAAGGCGGGTGCCACAGCATTTGGCGCATTCGATAAGTCCTGCGGATTGGCAGGATCCCAAAAGGCATGCACGATTACCCGGCAAATCCGCTCCGCTTTGCTGTGGTATTGATCGAAGGACAATTCCTGCCGAACATGCAAAAACAAGAGCAGCGACACCGCCAAGCCGAAGGCGAGCCCGAACACATTGAGCGCGGTGAACAAGGGGTTTTTGCGGAGGGAGCGGAGGGCGAGAACAAAGTACGTACGGAGCATAAAAAAAGGGTTTCAGGTTGTCAAGGTTTCAGGTTGTCAAGGTTTCAGGTTGTCAAGGTTTCAGGTTTCAAAGGTTTCAGGTTTCAGGTTGGCTTCGCGCTTGAGCTTTCCGGGTATGGATTTCTGATGGTTACCACTATACGTTAGAATTCCCAATTTTATGCCACGCATTCAACTGTCTTTAAATCACCACTTTACAATAATACAATACACAGAAAAACGTCCGTCCCCGAACGAGCTTGTTCGAAAACGGACACTGCTTTTAAAGGGGTTTCAGGTTTCAGGTTTCAAGGTTTCAGGTTCACGCGATCTGTTCGTCTCCTTGAAACTCTATTTCAACATTAACTACTGAAGGCGTAACACTGAAACCTTGAAACCTGAAACCTGAAACCTAAAGTTCTTGTATGCGTATGTTCCTGAACCAAATCGGTGCCCCTGCATGTTTTCCCTGAAACCCAATATGGCCTTCCAGTGGGAGCGATGCAAAAGGCTTCGACAACCAGGAAGGTATAGACGTGCCATCGGGATTTTTACTGCCCGAAAGCCAGCGGCTCATGTCCATGTAATTCACAAATTCGCCATTGAGCACCACCCATATTTTGCGGTCGATGCAGGTGATAGTGTAGTGATTCCATTCCCCTGGCGGCTTCACAGCTTTATGATCGGCAGGCAGGTGACCAAAAATGGCGGCGCATTGCCAGCTCGGATCGGCCTTGCTCCATTCTTCGGAATAGTCGTCGGCGATTTGGATTTCTACGGAGTTGGGTATCCAATTCTCCGTATCGGAGCAGTGTACAATCACGCCGGAATTAGTGCCGTTGGCGGTTTTAAACTCCAAGTCGAGCGTGAAGTTTTTATAGGTTTTTTGGGTAAAAATGCACTGGTCTTCGGTTGCTGTGAGTTCACCGTCGCTTGTGCGTGTCCAGATGCCTTTTGGAAAAGTGCCGTTGGAAAGGTCTTGGGCAAACAGGTCGACAAAGCCTGGCGTATTTGGCTCTGGATGTTTATACGGGAAAGGGCGGGGCTTTTCGCCCGATCCTTCTACCAGCTCTTTTAATACCTTCAGTAGCCCTTCACTTTTTTTGTTCCACTTTGTAAGGGCTGATCTCAAGTCGGCGTAAGCTGGTTTCAAAGCTTCTGCCGCTTGTATGGTTTGGCTGGTTGCAGGCATGTCGGACTCCTGCAAATTGCTGAAAATCGAGCTTGCTGTTCGCAACAGCCGTTGGGCTTGGCTCCGAACCATATCCAAATCCTTTCCCCAGGTTTTTAGTGAATCCAAACGTGCGCCATCTACCTGGAGGGCCGCTTTTTGCATCAGTTCCTTGTTGGCATCCAGCACTTTTAGGGATTGCTCCACATAATAGGAAGTACCGCCAGCCAGCAAGGATAAATCGTGCTGCTGCTGCAAATCCTTGAAGCTGGTCGTGACCCTGGGATCCATGGTCACGGTAATGGATTGGTCGTAGGAGTTGCCGTCCACGATCAGGCGCACGGTGTATTTGCCGGGCATCACCCAAGGCGCAGCGGGAGTCGGGACTGTTTGTCCATAAACGGCGGCAATCGGGAAGGAAGCATCCCGACCCTGAATCGGGTCATAACGCATGTCCCAGCAAAAGCGGTGGCCGCCTTTTCTGCTCGACAAGGGTTCGAAAGGCCGAATCCAGTACAGCGGAAAATTCACGGCACTCACATCCGGCGCAGCATCATCAGAACGGTAAGAACGCAGTACGTGCTCGTCTTTGTCCAGAACTTGCAACTGTGCAGCACTGTAATCCTTGTCCAACACATAATCAATCATCGCTCCATCAGGAGGATTCTGCCCCGCGGGTTCTTCCTGCGGCAACGGCGTGTCATTGTTCATGTTCCAACGCACCCGAACCGCCATCTGCGGCGGGTATAATACCACTCCAGTATTCCGAACTCCGAACTCCGCATTCCGCATTCCGGAGATGTTGTCGAGAATCCAGAATGAGCGACCATGTGTACCCACCACAATGTCATCGTCTTTTATCACCAAATCGCGGATGCTGGTGGCGGGCATGTTCAGCCGCAGCGATTGCCAGTGGTCTCCGTCGTCGAAGGAGACGTACACCGCGTTTTCAGAGCCCGCAAAGAGCAAGCCTTTTCGTTTTGGGTCTTCGCGGACGGTGTTGATGGGTTCATTGTTGGGGAGTCCGCTGGTGATTTCCTGCCAGCTTTTGCCGCCGTCGTGCGTGCGCAGGATGTGCGGGCGCAGGTCGTCGAGGCGGATGCTGTTGATGGCCGCGTAGCAGGTATTGTTGTCGAAATGCCCGGCATCGAGCTGGGATACCTTGCTCCAATCAGTGACCGATGGCGGGGTGATGTTTGTCCAGTTTTTGCCGCCATCGCGGGTGATGTGCAGCAGTCCGTCGTCGGTGCCAGCCCAGATGGTGTTCGTGTCTTGCTGGGAAGGCGCGAGGGCGTAAATGACACCTCTGCGGCGCTTGTTTTTTTCTGCGTCGTCTTTGAACACGCCCACGCAAGCCGGTACGATCCAGGATTCGCGGCTCAGGTCGGGCGAGATGACATCCCAGGAATGGCCGCCGTTTTGGGTTTTAAACAAAACGTTGGCGGCGAAATACAAGGTTTTCGGGTCAACGGGGGAAAAAAGCACAGGTTGGGTGCGGATCACGCGGTACTTGCCTGAGCGTATGCCTTCCGGACTGATGTCCTGACTCTGGCCGGTGCGCTTGTCGTATTTGGCGATGCGGCCGCCGTAGATGATGTTCGGGTCGAGCGGGTCGGGCGCGACGTAGCCATATTCGTCGATGCCGACGGAATGCCATTCGCGGAAGGTGATTTGTCCGTCGTTGCCGCGGCTGGCAATGCCCACCGAGCCGCTTTCCTGTTGGCCGCTGTACACGTTGTAGGGAAATGCGTTGTCGGTGCTGACGTGGTAGAACTGGGCCGTGGGCTGGTTGTACCAACTGCTGAAGGTTTGTCCGCCATTCACCGTGATGATCGCGCCCTGGTCGCTGGCGATGAGCATGATTTTCGGGTCGTCGGGGTTGATCCAGATGCGGTGGTAGTCGTCGCCGCCGGGTGCGCCGCGCAGGGGCTGCCAGGTTTTGGCACCGTCGGTGCTTTTCCAGGTGACCACGTTGGCGCTGTACACGATGTCGGGGTTTTTCGGATCGGCTTTTACTTCGGCGAAGTCGCTGCCGCGGCCCCAGAGGCGCGGGTCGGGGTTGGTGCGATACCAGGATTCGCCTGCGTCGTCGGAGCGGTAGATGCCGCCGTATTTTTCACCGTTCTCGCTGCCTTCGCCGCAATCCACGGTCGCGTACAGGCGCGTGGGCAGGCTCGGGCAAATGCAGAAGCCGATGCGGCCCAGGCCTTGCGCGGGCGTGGGTAATCCCTTGGTCAGTTGTTTCCAGGTGTCACCGCCGTTAGTACTTTTCCAGAGGCCGCTGCCTGGGCCTTGGAATTCGCCATTTTCCCAGGGCGCGAGGCGATTGGCCCAGAGGTCGGCGTACACGACCTGCGGGTTTTTCGGGTCAATGGTGACCTGAATGGCCCCGGTGTTTTCGTCGATGTACTTGACTTTCTCCCAAGTTTTGCCGCCGTTTTTGCTGCGAAACACGCCGCGCTCGGCATTAGGGCCATATGGATGGCCCAGCACGGCGGCGAATACACGCTCGGGGTTCGTGGGGTCAATGGCCAGTCCGCCGATTTGCAGCCCGTCGCGGAGCCCTGTATTGGCCCAGGTATTGCCGCCATCGGAGGAGCGGTACACGCCGTTTCCGACGCTGAGGTCGGGCCGCTGAATGCCCTCGCCGCTGGCCACGTACAGTATTTTCGGATCGCTGGGCGCTACGGCCACGTCGCCGATGCTGCCTGTGGGCTGGTCGTCGAAAATGGGTGTCCATACCCGGCCGTAGTCGGTTGTTTTCCATACGCCGCCGTTGTTGACACCGATGTAGAAGGTGCCGGGCTGCTGGGGCACGCCGACGGCGCCGACGGTGCGGCCGCCGCGGTGGGGGCCGATGCAGCGCCATTGGAGGGCGTCAAAGAAGGGTGGAGCGGGGGTTTGTGCGAGGGATTGTAGGGGTGCTAGGAGGAGCAAGAGGAGGATTGGACGCATGGGTGATTTGTTTTTGTTGGTGGATAAGGTCGGGAGAATTGTGGAAATGTAGGGCGAGGAGTGTGGGATAGGGTTTGAATGGCGATTGAGGATAGATGACTGACGTTTTTAATGGATGGGTGACCACTGTTTGGGGCGACCACAAGGGTCGCCCCAACGGGCAGACGCTTAATTGCCTCCGACTCAAACGAAGCGTAATCAAATGGCTCCTGTTCCGGAACCGTTCTCTGTTTTGTTTTAATTTTTGTCATCCGCAAAGTTCAGTTTTATGCGCATTATCTTTGAAACACTTTTCTAAACAGTCTCTGTGTCATTCCAAGCGAGCGTGTCATTCCGAGCGCAGCGAGGAACCTG
>JBBRWA010000174.1:0-12945 GCA_038246345.1 Chitinophagales bacterium | reverse complement strand
AGGCATTATCAACTTGAATGCAGCCTACGCGCCCTTTTTCACCCGCTGGGATGATTATTATGAACGCTACTATTTTGATCAGGGCGCTGAGATTCAGAAAGATGAAAACCTGAATGAATGGATAGAGCGCTTTTGTGGTCAGCCCTTAAAAGCAGATGTTGAAAAGGTGATTTACCAGTCCGATATAAGCGATATCGCCATTTTGCACAATGCCGCTGCCGACGTCACAAAAAAAACAACCTTGCCTTCCTGGCTTGCCGGCAATTCTTTTGCTGAAATGATCGCCTTTCAAGGCTGCACCGAAGTAACAGGATATTTGACGTATGCAAAAAAATGCGAGCCTTTCGTGACGGGTAAAAGCAGTCCCTGGGATTCAAAGAACATTTATGCTGATGAAATGATCGGGTTGATTGACGAAGGGCTTCAACGTTTTAAGGACACGGATTCCCATTTTATAAAATTGCGCTACGCCTACCAGATGATACGACTGGCGCATTATGCGCGCGACTGGGCCTACACAGTGGATTTGTATAATTATTTGCTGCCCAAAGTTGACCGGAAAAAGAAAAGTATCATCGACTACTGGATCCTGGGGCATTTGGCCGGGGCCTTGCAGAAACAAGGAAAGTACCCGGAAGCCGCCTATTTTTATTCGCTGATTTTCAGGGATTGCGCCTCAAAACGCACCCAGGCATTCCGCAGTTTCCGCATCCGCAACGATGATGACTGGAACAAAACCTTGGCCCTTTGTCAAACCAATGCCCAAAAAAGCACTTTGTATGTACTCCGGGCAAGTGGAGCCAAGACCTTTCTGATCGAAGACATGATAAAGGTCAATGACCTCGACCCTGCCAACCCGCAGCTCGACTTGATGCTGATCAGCGAAGTGCAGGAGTTGGAAAAAATATTCCTGCGGACAAAAATTACCGACCTGAAAAAAGGTCCGGCTATCGGTAGCCTCAAAAGAGAAGCGGCGACACAACACCTACTTGACTTGCAAAAGTTTGTCCGGAAAGTTGTACGGGCAAACAAAACCCCAAATCCTAAACTTTGGCGAGGCATAGAAGGCTACCTCGAACTGCTGGCAGGTGATAAGTACGCGGCGGAAAAACGATGGGATCGATTGGAAGACGACCTTTCCAGCCGTGAAAAGTATGATCAGGAACTGCTCAAGCAAATCGAGATTTGGCGATGCTTGTTAGAAATCATGAAACTAGACCTTGGTTCAGACAATGCCGACAATCTTGCTTTCCGCATCCGCAGCTATTCCGCATTTAAACAAAACCTGAATTTCGAACCCTTTCTACAACAATGGCTGGCAGCAGGTTATGCCGAAAAAAATCATCCCGGAAAAGCCATTCTTGCCGCTTTTAAACCAGAGGACATTGCCTTGAGCCCCCGCATGGATGTTTATGATGACCTTTTGGCGTTGGCCAATACCAGCCACCCTATCCTCCTAGAAAAGAGCATGCAAATTGATACCAACCCCGCAAGAATCATAGCGCGGTTGCTGGAGTACAAAGGTGCCTTTTTGCTGAGCCAGGGTCAGCCTGAGGCTGCCCTTGCCGTTATGCGCAAAATCACCCCTACAGAATTGGCCCTGCTGCCCAAATTCAGCCCGTTTCGGGAAAAATTTGGAGAGAAAGTTCACCGACCTGCCACCGACACCATCCTACTCAACAGGTTGGAAATTGCCCAGAAAATATTGGACCTGGAATTTAACGCCAAAACTGCCAACGCGTTGAACGACCCAGAGGCGGCCGCTAAAAATTGGTACAGGATCGGCATAGGCTATTACAACATGTCCTATTTTGGGTATGAATGGGAGGTATTTGATGCTTATAGAAGTGGGTACAACCAATTGCGGCTGGCGCAGGGCCCAATTTTCCCATTGTTTGGCTCGCCAGAGGGGAATCGGGAATATACCGACCTCAGTTTGGCGCTTTCCTATTTTGAAAAAGCCCTTTATTCAACACCAGATCCTGAATTTGCCGCCCGGGCCGCTTTTATGGCCGCAAGGTGTCGACAGAAACAATGGTTTTGTTCGCCGGATTGCACTTACCAGCCAGGCAGCAAACTAATACCGGTGCTGCCAGACGACTATTCAAAGCACTTTCAATTGATGAAAGCAAAGTTTTCAAAAACAACCTTTTACAGCGCCATTATCAAGGAGTGCAAGTGGTTTGAAGCTTATTCACGGTAATTTATAATTCCCCTGCCAGCAACTTTAGCCGCAATTCCGCAAGCTTCAATTGATACAAAACCTGGTTCCTTCGGTCCAAGGCCTGCTCCAGGCTGTTTTGGGCAATTTGTGGTTCCAAACCAGTGGTGGTACCTACCCGAAAACGCTCTGTACTAACCGATAGATTCTCCCGAGCAGCTTTCACACTTTCCTCTTCAATCGTCATTATTTGCTGCTGTACCTGTAAATTGGCAAGCTGGTTTTCCAGTTCTGTTTCGATAAACAGGCGCTGCTGCTCCACCCGTAGATGGACCTGTTCGGCAGCAACTTTCGCGGTTTCAACTTGCCGTTTTACATTGCCGCCGGTGTACAATGGAACAACCAAAGAAGCTCCAACTAATACGCCTGCTTGTGTGTTGTTCAACAAAAATCCTGCCCCGTTATCGGCCCGAATCACATTAAGTTGGGTTATTCCGGTCAAACGGGCTTTGCCAAGGGTGCGATTTTCCTGCACCATCAAAGCGGAGATTTCAGCCGATTTTTGGAACGATAATAAAGTGGGGTTTTGCGCTATCATTTTTTCTAAAATGGCCGATCGAGCCGGGGCATAATTCGTGGCAAGGGTTTCAACAACACTGAATTGGGTTTCAGGAAGTCGCGCTAACAACCTGTTCAGGGAGCGCTTATTGGCAGTCGTCAAAGTTTGCTGTAAAAGTAAATCAGCACGACGTTGGTTGAGGTCAATTCTGGCTTGAAGCGCATCGGTTTGTGCCGCAAACCCAGCAGCAAGCCGCGCTTCTGCGATCCGCAGGCGTTCCTCATTCAGGACAATCACTTCAGATAAGGCACGTTCTGAAAGCATGCCACGAACAACGTCGTAATACAGTAACAATACGTTGGCCACCGTGGTTTGTACCATGCTTTGAAGCTCCAAATTGCCAAGCGCCTCCAATTGTTCCAATCGACTTTTGACAATGTTCATTCGTCGACCATCAAATAAAGTCCATGCTAATTGTACCCCAGCGTTTGCATTATTGAAGGGTGCGCCAACAGCATTAAATTCATTGCCATTGCTCAGTTTTTGTTGAAATGCACTGAGGGTAAAATTGTCGTTGGCAACAAAATTGACACTTGGCAACATGCCTGCATTGCCTTTGGTATTGTTCAATTGGGCAATATCAGCATTGGCTTGTGAAATCCTGATATCAAAGTTGGCCCCGAGTGCGAGCGCAACAGCATCCTCAGGCGTCATGAGTGGAGCCTGGGCAAATGATTGCTTTTGGGAAAGCGCAAAAGCGAGGATGCAAAAAATGGAAAAGGAGCTGTAATGTATTTTCATACAGCAAAAGTAATGTCTAGGGCCTCAAAGTGCAGCCATTATTCCTGCTTGAAAACTAAAAGTGTTGACGCGTTCTTTATTTGGCCCAAAACCTCCGCCCAGGGATTGACGGTAAGTTGGCTCTACAAATGCCACGTATTTTTTCCCAAACGGATGCTGTACCCGAAGGCCAATATCTGCCGTTGCGTAAGCATTGGTTTTCAAAGTACCACCTTCAAAGTAGCCATCATTATTGAGCATTGGTATAGGGTTTTCATTAGGATCTGGCCCCTGTGTTGGGCCAGGTGAAGTAGACGCCGTTTTCACCATTTTATAGGTAAAACGTTTTTCTGTGGCAACGCTGGCAGTGACGCCTGCAACGGCATGCGCGCTTGTTTTACCAAAATTGGCGATGCGACGGGTAACTTTCAAAGGAACGCTGAAAATTTCAGCATCAACTTCTTTTACGTAGGCACCCAAAAAACCATCTATTTGGTTTCCTGCATAGTATTCTACTTGTCTTTTTGGACCAAAATCCTTGTGGGAATACGCAAGACCAGTCTCAATACCCCATTTGCCCTGGTTGCTGCCTACCAAAATACCACCACCATAACCGGCGTTATTGGAAGAAGTAGGATTGCCTTTGAATTGGTTTTTATCAAAGGAAGCAAAAGATGCCGCGTAGAGCCCTTTTGAATGCCGTTTAATGGGCACAGAAACACCTGGAATAATGTCAAAAAGGGTGTTCCAGGCAAAGTCAGGCGTTTTAGATTGCGGAATTGGGGCCAATTTATTGAAGGCAACAATACCGGAAGTGCTGTAAAAGTTGCTAGCGCTTAGGACGGATTTATGGGTCGTTATTGTTGAAATTTCTGTGTTGGATATTGTTGATTCGGATTGAACGGATGATTGGAACGGGGTGGCAATAAGTGCAACAACTTGCTCTGCAAATGCGCCGATTTTTGAAGATTCAACAGTGTCTTTGTGGTGTTTTCCACTTTTTTTCGCCTGATTAGAGGCCATTGGCTGCGTTGATTTTTCTGGCACTGGGGTTCTAGGCCGCACCACCTCTTTGAATCCACCTAAGAAACCCTCAATATTGATCAGCAACAAAAGGAATATGGCCAACTCGGCAATTTTAGTGTACCGAATGCGCTGCACCAAAGCATTTGCATTGAGCCTGGCGTTGAGCAGGCTCCAATCAGCGGCTTGGTACGGCGTTTCCATCCGTTCCAGCGTCCGTTTTACCACCAGATCCACAGGCTCTACTGCGGCAGGCTGTTCTTCAGAAAATCCCGCATTCATCCGTTTTTCAAGGGCGAGCCATGAACTGGAATCGAAAGGCTCCTCGATGTTATCGAGGGAGGATTTAATATTTTTGTCAAAATTTTTCAAGTCCATAAATTGAGACCAATGAAAATTAAATGCAGATTGTCAAAAGTTTAATGGAGTACTAGTCGGCTTCTGACTTATTTTTAAAATCAAAAACCATGCGCTTACTGGCAAAATACTCTTGTAACTTATGTCGGGCTTTCACCAAATTGCTACGCGACGTGCTTTCGGTGATATGGAGCGCTTCACCGATTTCTTTGTGTGAGTAGCCTTCCACTACGTAAAGGTTAAACACCGCGCGATAAGCCGGAGAAAGTTCCTGTACTGCGCCCAAAATTTCCTGCTCCGTCAAATTACTCAACACATCTGGATCGTCGGTGCTTGCTGCATACACGGTATCCAAATCCTCGGTCCTGCGCCGCACATTGCGTCGATAATAGTCAATACAAGTATTAACCATGATGGTGCGAATCCAGGCCGTAATAGAAGTGCCAGGTTTGTAGCGTTTGATGTTTTGAAAGGCTTTAATGAATCCTTCGTGCAGTAGGTCAAGTGCTTCATCACGCGAACCCGCGTAGCGAAGGCAAATGCCCATCATTTTCCCGTAGTGCTGTTCATAGAGCAGTTGCTGAGCCCAGCGTTCTTGGCGGGATAGGGCGGTGACGAAGTCAGTTTCAGTGCGTTCCAGATTGAGGGCGAAATCCATAGGTTGATTTCCGTTGGAAAGTTAAGAGTTTTTGTGTACGGTTTAGCCACAACAACCAATAAAAGTTTCAGGATAAGAAACGGGGAGTTTGTGCTAAACGCTGCCACCATGGTACCACAAATCTGAAAAAGGATGTATGAGGCTAAAAATTGGGTGCAGCACAGCTACTGTAGGCCTTAAAGCACAGATTTTTGTTTTAAGTTTTTTTTACACAAACGAATGAATATCAGTTTATTATTTATTCATTTAAAAATATTTAAAACAAAATTGCTGAAAAGCATCAAATTTAATTTTTAAATCAACATTTTGTTTTACTTTTGTAAAACAATTAATACTCGCCATCATGGGAAAGAATAAATGGTACACTGACACCGAAGGTGAAGCATCGCCTACCTATCGCGCTGGTGCTGGGAATGGAGCTTCAAAGCGAAAGAAATCTAGTCCTTTGCCCAGCCTTTTTGTCATTCAAAATCAAGATGAACCCTCGTTTTCTGGCTTGTTTCAAAGTCGGCTTAAACGGTTTAAAAGAAAATGGCTGTCCCTAAAATTCCGAAGTACGCAGGTTTCGGGTGCTGCCTTTAATAAATATACGCTGATGAAGTTCGGGTTTCTCGCCCTTGCTGCTTACTACTTGTTAGGCGGAAGCACTGGTTCGGGCGCCTTTCTTGCTGGCAGCCAAAAAGTTGACTGGAACGAAGAAACAACACTCGGGGTCGGGGTTGAAAAAAAACGCCCTTCCATAAAAAAAGACAAAAAACTGCCTGCGATAAGCAATGGAAAAAAACTGCCAAAGACGGAAACAGAGCCTGTTTCGAGGGAAATGCTCCGCAGTGACCAATCTACCAATTACATCCGGAAATTTAGTGGCATTGCACGGCAGGAAATGTACAAATATGGGGTGCCTGCCAGCATCAGCCTGGCACAAGGACTCGTTGAAAGTCGGGCTGGTACGAGCAAACTAGCTGTCGGAAACAACAATCATTTTGGCATGAAATGCTTTTCAAAAAACTGCAAAAAAGGCCATTGTTCCAACTACACGGACGATACCCACAAGGATTTTTTCCTGAAATTCAGCAATCCTGAGCAAAGTTGGCACGCCCACAGCAAACTTTTGGCCGGGCCGCGGTATGCGAAACTTAAAAAGTACGGACGCGATTATCGGCGCTGGGCTCAAGGTTTGAAAAGCGCTGGGTATGCAACCGATAATACTTACGACAAAAAACTTATTGGCATTATTGAGCGCTATGATTTACACCAATTTGACAAATAAGCTGTCACACGCTTCTGGAAAAGAGATGTTGTTGAATTTGGAATTTGTGGCTGCATTCCTTTTCAAAACCCTACTTCTTTTCAGTGCTGTCATTGCTTATCAAATTGCCGAAAAATATCGCATTGGCAAACAACCGATTCGTACCGAACCAAAATGCGCGAAAATTTGGGTTGCCGGGGAAACAAATTACCTTTCCCCGGCCCAATCCATACACAATCGCAGCAGCTGCATTCGAGGCTAATGGCAACACTTTAGGGTGTACATAACCCGAAAGCAATGGTTTCACGGTCATGACTACTGGCGTGGAATAGGGGTTTTTTCCAGGGGCAACAAACAAAGTGTCGCCCAGGAAAACAGGAATTTTAGGTTTTGTATAGCCAAAACATAGGGGATGTGTCAAATCCAAAGTTGCTTCAAATATGGCGCCCGGCATAGCCAATGCGCTGTTATCCTCGGTCATGGAGCCATAAGGCCGACTTGCACCTTTGTCGCTTATTGTCCTTTTGAACTCAATAGGCGCTATCGCGTTGGCTTTCAACCAATTAAGAGAAATTCCTGTGGCAATTATTGTACCACCATCCAGCGCAAACTGCCGCACCTTTTCAGCCGAAACGCCGTTAAATTTTGCATCTGCTAAAATCAACACGTTGTATTTCGACAAATTAACACCTGAAAAGCGATTGGTTTGAACCATCGTCACGGGCATATCATACCTGATATCCAACAAGTGCCATATTTCGCCCGCATCGGCTACATTTACCCCTTCACCCGTTAACATCAGCACTTTCGGCTGTCGGACCAATTCAAAATTATTGCTGCCCAAATCTGGCCCTTCAAGGGTAAATCCGCTTTCAATACGATGAATCGGTAGGTCGGGAAATGCTAAATCGTTCATTATCCCCGAAAATTCTTCGGCGCTTTTGGGCTGCCGATCCGCTGCGATAACGATGGTTCCTTCTCGAAACTTTTGCTCTTTTGTGCTAAATGGCTTCATCGCCACTTTAACCCGTAATCCGGTTTTAAGTATTCGGGCCAAAACTTTAGGAAACTCGTACGGTTCAGGCATGATGGCATACGCAAACGAGACCCCACTGCCAACGCGATAAGTGGGCGCTAATCGAGCTGGGGTGTATGCAGGGTCAAAATTTTCTGCATTAAAGTTTAGGGTATTTACCGTTGCCCATTCAAGCCCAAAAGCATCAGGCAAGGTCCAGGTGGAAATATCGTAAAAAATACTGTCCGGAAAGGACGTTGGACGTTCGAATATGGCCCGAACCAATCGATATTGGGCCTGTTCGCACGGCACAAAAAAGGCATTTCCAGGTTGGAATGAATGGCCATTTAATGTTACTCCCTTGTTCAATCCTAGGATGTTTACGTCCTGTGCTCGCAAAATATCCAAAAATTCCCGGTTTGGCAAGTCGCCATCAGCCACCAAGTAACCCTTAATGTCAGATTTTCGCGCTTCCTCCATGGCCGTCTGGTAAAACTCACGCAAGTATTCATTGAGTTCAATCCGCATTTCACCGACCGCTTGAAGGGTAGATAGGGATGTAAATACCTGGTTTCGAATGGAATAAGGAAAAGTCAGCAGGCCGTTCTCTGTTTCCTGAGCCGTACCCCTGCTGCTGCCTTGCTCAAATAAAATTCCGATAGATCCTTGAACATCTGGATAGGTCGAACCTTTGCCATAGTAGTAATCATCGTAGTTTTCCCCGGTGTAATACAGGACATTGTTTTTGTTTAGAACCCTGGCATGAAAGCCTGCAATCTTGGCCGTCAGTGCCTGATTTTTGGCAGGGGTGAGCGGGTTTACTCGACTTGGAACGCCCGGCTGAAAGAAAAAAGTTGCGTTTGAGCCCATTTCATGGTGATCCGTGAGCACATTGGGTTTCCACTTTTGGAATATGGCTACCCTCCCTTTAGATTCTGGTTGTTGGGCTACCAGCCAATCTCTGTTCAAGTCAAATCCATAATGGTTGGTTCTTCCTCTGGGCCAAGGCTCATTGTATTCATCATCTGCCGGGTCAGCGGTATTGTTTTTCGATTTATGGCTGTTTACCCAAGTTGAAAAACGCTGCATCCCATCCGGGTTAAAACAGGGATCCAATAGAATTATGGTATTTTTGAGCAACAGTTTCAAGGAGTCACTTTGGCCAGCAGCCAAGTAATACGCCACCAAAAATGCTGCGTTGCTGCCGCTCGTTTCATTGCCGTGAATGGAATAGCCCATGTAATTGACCGCAGGCATAGATTCCAACTGTAACTTTTTGGAAATAGCAGGATCCGTCAATGCTTTTCGTTTGGCTTGGAGGTCATCAAGGTTTGCCAAATTTGAAGGATCTGAAATAGTCAGGCAAATCAAAGATCGATTTTCATGGGAACGGCCGTATTCCTCCAATTTTATCCTATCACTGGAAGCGGCCAAAGCCTTCATATAGCCAAGCAGTTGGTCGTGTGAGGCGTGCCATTCCCCTACCTGGTAACCTAGCCAAGCCTCTGGTGTTGGTATATTTGCATCATAAGTGATGTTGGGCAGGTAATATCCGAGGCTAATTTTTTGTTGTGCACATAGGTGCACTTGGCAATGCAGCCAGATAAACATCGCGAGCATTATTCTATTCATATTCTACTGTTTTGGGCCAAAATACAGTAGAATTTTACGCAAAGCCGCTTTTTCTAGCAAAAAAATAAGCCCCCCGCAACAAATGTTACGAGAGGCCCTCTTTATGGAAGTTGAATGGTCGCGATTAAAGCTTGACTAATTCAATCCCCAGGCTAACCCAATACTTGCCAATACATTGCGGTTGAATGCCTTGCCCGATTTAGCGATATTGGTAAGACCGTGCGCGTAGGCTACATCAACATTGAGCCAGGTGGCCGTAGCAACACGGTAGTTGAAACCAGCTCCGATCAGCGCTCCAACATCAAATGTTTCGTATAGGTCAGTAGATTTGGTTTTGTAGGTGCCTAATTCAGTGAAACGCTCCGTTTTACCACCTGCTAGTAACCCGAAGGACGGTCCTGCGTAAATTTTTGGTCGAAAATCATCTCCAAATTTATTGAAAAAGTAATAAAACTTAACAGGCAACCTTACATAGTTAAGCCGTGTTTTGGCGGTAATCCCACGTTCTTCGGTTTCCATTCCCTCACCTGAGTATTTCAGGTCTATACCAATTCCCCAATGTTCCTCCGTGCTGTATACCAAAGCCAAACCAGCATTTAGGCCAACAAGTCCACGAGTGGTGCCTGGTGCATCGCTGAGCGAAGCGTAATTAACGCCAATAACCGGGCCGAGTGAAAGTTCCTGAGTGTGTCCTATGGAAAGTGTTCCAAGTACAAAAGCGAAAAGCAAAAGCAAATTTTTCATACTGTTCTGTTCTAAATTTTAGTTCGAAATAGCAGGTAAAAAAGCTGTGCTAAGAGCAAATTGGGTTGGTTTTGAGAAAAAAATTCCACAATTTGGGAAGGCGGACTGTTGCAATCCCCAATTTCCAGGTCTAATTGGTAGAAACACCATAGCCAACAAACTATGGCAAAAATGCAGCAAAAAAAGCCCATAGTGTCCCTAAAGCCAGCCCCAGCGGGGCGGTGATATCTGTAGAAGGTGGGCATCATTTTTTTTAGCCCCAGCGGGGCGACAATATAATCACGTAATTTCCACATACCCGCCCCGCTGGGGCTGGCATTTCTGGGCGCATTCAAGGCTACAGATATTACCGCCCCGCTGGGGCTAATATGAATAGCGTTTAGCCCAGGCTATGGTAGAAACCCCTACAATTTCTCCAACACAAAATTCGTCAACTTCGTAAACAAGTGAATCGTCGCATTGTCCCCATAAATTCCATGGTTGCGGTTGGGATAATAATAGGTTTCAAACTGCTTGTTTGCCTTTATCAAGGCATTGATCATTTCCGTGGTTTGTTGGAAATGCACATTGTCATCGGTAATGCCGTGGCAAATTAAATAGTTGTTACCGAACAAAAGCTTGGCAAAATTTACAGGCGAATTATCTTCATAGCCCTGTGCGTTGTCCTTGGTGGTATGCATGTACCGCTCCGTGTAAGCGGAGTCATACCATTTCCAATTGGTGACAGGCGCAACAGCCATGGCCATTTTGAACACGTCATTCCCTTTCAAAATACAAGAAGTGCTCAGGTAGCCACCGAAACTCCAGCCCCAAATCCCGATGCGCGCCGGATCCACCCAGGGGAGCGTGCGCAGGTAGCGCGCGCAAGCCATTTGGTCTTCCGTTTCCAACTTACCGAGTTGCAGTTGGGTGCATTTTTTGAAGTCTCGCCCGCGAGCGCCCGTTCCCCTGTTATCCAAGCTCATCACCACATAGCCCTTCTGCACCAACATCTGGTGCCAGGGATTCATATAGCCATCATATTGATTTTGAACGGTTTGGGAGCCTGGACCACCATAATTATCGAATAAAACCGGGTATTTAATGGTGCTGTCCATCACCGCCGGCTTTAACATCCAACCGTTCAGCATGGTGCCATCGCTGATTTTAAATTGAAAAAAAACTTTGTCCACAAAACCATACTCCTTTCGCAATTTTCGCACCCGTTCATTTTTGGTAATGACCCGCAACGTGTCGTCATTATTGTTGCAAATAGCAACCACGGGCGGTGTGTTCGCATCAGACCAGGAATGTTGCATGAATTCAAAAGTTGGGCTAAAACTGGCATCATGGGTACCGCTGGACGCGGTGATTAAACGGGGCTCCCCACCATTAAGGTCTCCTTCCCAAATTTGTCGATCCAAAGGCGTTGGCGTGGCCGCCTGAAAGTAAAACTTGCCTGTGTTTTCATTGACACCATAAAACGCCGTGACATCAAATTCCCCTTTCGTCAAGGGGATTGGCGCTTCTCCCGTCCCTTTATCCATCGGGAAGCGCCAGATGTGTTGATAGCCACTGCGCTCATTTACCCACAAAAAATGCTGCCGATCTTTTTCCAAAAAGGTGAGCTTGCTTTCCCACTCCAATTCAACATAGGCGGCATCTGTTTCCTGCAAAAGCAAGCGCACCGGGATATAATTCTTGTTCGTTTCACGATCGCGAATCGGACGGCCAGGCATGGCAATCAGCAATTCCAGGGTGTCTTGTCGACGATTGAGCCTAGACAGAACGAGTTGGTTATCGGGGGTAAAATTGATGCGTGGAACGTAATCATCCGACTCGAGGCCCATAATTTCGCCCAGCATCTCGTCTGTGCCAACATCATACAAATGCACGCTGACCAGGGAGTTTACCTCCCCTACTTTTGGGTATTTGAAAGATGACCGGCGCGGGTACATTCCGCCTTCGTACCACGTCAGTGGGAATTCCGGCACCGCTGTTTCATCGAATCTGATAAATGCCAATAATTTACTGTCTGGGCTCCAGCGGGTAGCCACCATACCATCACCATCCACCGGACTAAACTCCTCCTCGTATACCCAGTCGGGCAGACCGTTGATGATCTTGTTTTTTTCGCCGTCCCGCGTGATCTGAATGACTTTATTTAATTCTAAATCTTTGATATACAAATTGTTATTAACGACAAAAGCGACAGACTTACCATCGGGCGAAAGCGTCACATACTGCTGTTTTTCAGCCTCGTAAACCGGGGTCGTTTTTTTGGTAGCGAAATCATACACGTAACTATTTGCCAAAACGGAATGACGGTAAACAGGCTCCGTCTCGGTGCGCAGCAGCAGCTTCGTCTCATCTTTGCTGAATTCAAAGCGATCAAACTCCTTCGCTTCATCCGACAGGTTCATCGCAACGAGGGAGTCTTTTGAATCGTCGCGAATATCCCGAAAATGCAAGCCATCACGGTCGATGTTGGCATAGTGCTTCCCATCATCCATGTAAAAATATTGGCCGCCAGCTTGCGGGTAGAATATGAAAAATTGAAAGCAGTCTTGCAGCGTGATGGGCTTTTGGGCCTGGAGCAGCAGGCTAAAAAGAAGCAGTGGGAGTAGGGCAATGGTCTTTTTCATCGTCGGAACATTTTAACCGACGAACAACGAAAATGAATGGCAAATTTGGCCACCTATTCACATCACATTCGCCGGATGAGGCACTTATAGCCGAAAGGTAATTCTATGGCCCGAAAGGATTGGAGCAAGTTCGGCAGAATGTT
>JBBRWA010000173.1:0-12947 GCA_038246345.1 Chitinophagales bacterium | reverse complement strand
TTTTTCTAACACATAGACACATAGGAACATAGAAAACATAGTACGGCAAACACGGCAAACACGACAAACACGACAAACTCGACAAACACGACAAACACGACAAACATGACAAACACGACAAACACGACAAACACGACAAACATGACAAACACGACAAACACGACAAACTCGACAAACACGACAAACACGACAAACATGACAAACACGACATAATTTTTCTCGCACAACGCCACAACGAACACAACGTCGAGATGCTTTGGTCAAAAAAACATTAAAGCCACCAAGTGCGAACCCTTTTTCTTTGTGGTCGTTGTGGCGTTGCGCGAGAAAAATTATGTCGTGTTTGTCGTGTTTGTTGTGTTTGTTGTGTTTGTCGAGTTTGTCGTGTTTGTCGTGTTTGTCGTACTATGTTTTCTATGTTCCTATGTGTCTATGTGTTAGAAAAAAATGTGTGTTTAGAGAAATAATATGTGTTGAAATAATCACTCGAAACGAAATGCCACTGTCCTCATCCGCAATGTTTCTACCCCATGCTCCAACGTTTCCCCCAACACCATCTCCTGCGCCGTCGGAATTTCAAACACCTGCTTCATATCCCGAATCCGCGCAGCAGGAACTCCAGCCGTTTTAAACGCAGCCATCAAATCTTCCAAACTGCGCTTGGATATTGCCTCGGACAAAAAGACATTCAATGCCTCACGGTTAGAAACCCGCGCGGTATTCAATTTAAAATCAATATGCTCTAACAAAAACGATAGTCCCAGGCAAGTACAAAGCTGCCGAAACTGCCGTTCCGTGCCTACCGCCAGCAACACCGAATATCCATCCGAACTGGTATAAACATCGCCATAAGGGGCAATATTCGGATGCCGGGTGCCCATGCGCTGTGGAACATTGCCGTTCATCAAATAGTTGCTGGCTTGGTTGACCAGGGATGCCAGCGCCGATTCCATGAGCGAAGTTGTCAACGTGCTGCCCTCGCCGTTGCGTTCCCGATGCAACAATGCCATTAAAACCCCTTCTTTCAACTGATGCGCCGCCAAAGTATCAATCATGGCTACGGGCATTTTCACTGGCGGGCGCTCTGGCTCTCCATTCATGTACATGAACCCTGCTTCTGCTTGAAGCACCGCATCAAATGCCGGACTTTCATCTTCCGGGTCGGCGTAGGAATTCAGTTGTGCGAAAATTAAGCGTGGGTTTTGTTGGCGCAGTGATGCTGCATCTATGCCCATGCGCCGGGCGAAAGAAGGTTTGAAATTCGAAATTACCACATCGGCGCCAACGGCCAATCTGAGGGCTTCGGTATGATCTGCAGGGTCGTTGAGGTCGAGCAACAGGTGCTTTTTGCCCCAATTCACGCTACACCAGTAGGCCGAAATGGGTGATTCCGGATCTTCTGAAGGCTGTTTCCAGCCGCGGGTAATATCGCCCCCTGTTGTTTTATTCTCTACTTTTACCACCTCAGCGCCGAGCTCTGCGAAAAACATTCCTACTGCGGGACCAGCCAAAACACTGGCAAATTCCACTACTTTTAAGCCCTTGAAAAATTGATTTTGATTGATACCCATGAAAATATTTTCTGCTGTACAAATACGAGAATGGGATGCCTATACCATTGAAAATGAACCTGTAGCATCCCTTAAATTGATGAACCGCGCCGCCAGGATATTTTCTGATTGGTGCATTAAAACCTATACTGACCAAACCCGCCCGATCCTGATTTTTGCCGGAACGGGCAACAATGGTGGCGACGGATTGGCCGTGGCGCGTATGCTCGACCTGGCGCAATGCGCCGCGAAGGTAGTGGTTTGCGATTTCGATGGGCGACATTCTGCTGATTTTGAAGCACAATTGGCTATGATACCGGAGTTTTCGCCTATTAGGCCTATTGTGTTTAAGTCGTTTATAGCATTTCAGGAAAAAAGCGCTGAAGTATTGCCGCCAAACGCCTTGGTTATTGATGCATTATTTGGTTCCGGTTTGAGTCGCCCGCTGGCGGGAGATTGGGCCCAAATGATTGAATTTTTGAATGAGGCAGGTAATGAGATCGCCAGCATCGATTTGCCATCCGGGCTGTTTTGCGATGCATCATCCCTGGGCAATTCAGTGCTAAAAGCCCACAAAACCTTCACTTTTGAAACACCCAAATTGGCCTTTTTTTTACCCGAAAATGCTGGGTTCCTTGGCGATTGGACATATGGACATATTGGTTTGCACCCGGAATTTGCAGCCAAAACAGCAACGCCATTTCATTACACAAGCTACGAAGAGGCTAAGGCATTGCGGCAGCCCCGTTTCAAATTTTCGCATAAAGGCAGTTTTGGTCATGCCTTGATTATTGCCGGTAGCTATGGAAAAATGGGTGCCGCCGTATTGTCTGCTAGGGCCTGTCTCCGATCTGGGGTGGGGCTACTGACCGTGCATGCGCCGCGATGCGGCAATATTGTGCTACAATCCAGCGTGCCAGAGGCCATGATGCACCCTGACCGTCGCGCCAGGTTTTGGGCTGAAGCACCAGCAGTAACAGGTTTCTCCAGCATCGGTGTTGGGCCTGGAATCGGCCAGTCAGCAGAAACGGCTTTGGCATTGTATCAATTGTTGCTGCAAGTGAACATACCCATGGTGCTGGACGCGGATGCCTTGAATATCATAGCAGAAAATCCTGCTTGGCTGGAAATGTTGCCTATAAACACCATTTTGACCCCACACCCAAAGGAATTTGAAAGGCTTTTTGGAAAAACGGAAGGTGACTTTGAACGCCTTAAATTACTGTGCGCAAAGGCCCGGGAGCACCAAATTATTATCGTATTAAAAGGCGCAAACACGGCCATTGCCAGTCCAGAGGGCACCTGTTGGTTCAACTCAACGGGCAATCCGGGTATGGCGACAGGCGGTTCAGGAGATGTACTTACGGGTATTATTACAGGTTTGTTGGCCCAGGGGTATGCGCCAAAAGATGCCAGTTTGCTAGGAGTATACCTGCATGGCTTGTCCGGAGATATTGCCGCAAAAGCCTTGAGTCAGGAGGCTATGATTGCTGGTGACTTGGTGGATTATTTGGGCGAAGCATGGCAGCAGTTACAGTGACGGAAAACAAAATCCCGCGCCTGGAATATGTCCAAACGCGGGATTAATTATTGAAAGGCAATTAATTACATGAAGGAATCAATCTTGTCTTTCAGCGCTTGCTTGGTGGTAGCGCCAACAATTTTATCTTTCAGCTCACCATTTTTGAAGATGAGAAAAGTCGGGATGCCCCGAACGTTATATTGCGTTGGAACCTCTGGATTGTCATCCACATTGAGTTTGCCAATAACGGCTTTTCCTTCGTATTCGGTTGAAAGCTCGTCGATAATCGGGGTCATCATTTTGCAAGGGCCGCACCATTCTGCCCATAAGTCAACAACTGTAACTTGTTCTTTGCCAAGTACTTCCGCTTGGAAGGTTGCATCGGTGAATTCGTATGCCATATTTTAAAAATTGAATTTGATTGTGCAAGTTTGTAAATCGAAATAGTAACAGCCTTTCGACTGATTTGGTTGCAAAGGTAACGGAATTATCGTTGGCACTAAGCCTGATTCACCTCAAAATGTCCGGGAGAAAACAATTAAGAAGGACAACCCATTCACCAGAATGCCAAGCCTGTCGACAATTATCAAATTATCCCATTATCAAATTATCACATTCTTTAAGCAAGCTCAATAACCTGTAGGTTGCTAATCGTACCGTCATCCAAGGTAAAACGAATCAAAGTTTTCACCTTATGCCAGCCTTCGTTTCCACAAGCACCGGGATTAATGTGCAAAAAATGCAGGTTTTTGTCGGGCATTACTTTCAAGATATGAGAATGGCCACTGATAAAAATTCCGTTGACGGGTGGCTGCTCCTTCAATATTGGGCCTATTCTGGGCGCGTACCTGCCTGGATAGCCGCCAATATGGGTCATAAAAATAGGTACCCCATCACATTCAAAACGCAGATACATCGGCATTTCTGCCCTGATTTTAGCGCCGTCGATGTTGCCATACACGCCGCGCAAAGGCTTGAATGCCTTAAGTTTATCAATAACTTCCATGCTGCCAAAATCGCCTGCATGCCAGATTTCGTCGCATTCGGCAAAATGCTCGAACACGCGTTGGTCGAGGAAGGAATGGGTGTCGGATAACAGGCCGATTCGGGTCATAGTAAAGAGGGGGATTGGATATTTAGGTGTTGTTTCCGGTTGATTTTCTACATTTGTGGTGGAAATAAAGTCAAATTTGATGTTAAAAATGGTCAAAATCACCCTATTCTCCTTGTTGGTCGGGCTAAGCATGTTGCTGGCGTGTCAGAACGAAACCACCTGCAAGTATAAGCCCTCGCCAGTTTTTGAAAAAGGGCTCCCGCATGTGCTCGATTACTATTATGAAGCCAAAGGGACACAATCGCTCGAAAGCCTGCTGCTTGATCGTGGTATCGAACTGGATATAAGCCAGGAAGTTTGCAATGAAACCCGGCAGGAATTCCGATTCAAAGTGGAAGGTGATTTTACGGCGCAACCTGATTCGTTTTGGATGAAAGAAGCGACGCGTCAACTCGTTTACCTCAGTTCGTTGTCAGAGAAACAAGCACCGCTCAAAGCCTGGGGCGACATCATCGAGCAATTTCGCCTTGAAATGCAACTAGGTCAGGATCGCGAGGTGCAGCAGGGTGTTTTTGTTCGCGTTGATCGTGTGGCGAATCCCCAGGAAGCAATCCTGATGCTGGTGTTTTCCCAAAAATAAGGTTATTTATAGATTAAAACCTTTCTTTCCCCCGGTTTTGCGTATCCCCTGTACATGCCCTCCGAGTTAAATGGCAGGGCGATGTTTCCATTTTTATCCACCGCAATCAAGCCACCTTCGCCGCCTTTTTCCACCAGCTTTTTGTTGACCACAAAATCAGCGGCAGTTTCCAAAGATTCACCTTTGTACATCATGCGTGCCCACACATCAAACGCCACTGCGTAACGGATAAAAAACTCCCCGTGCCCGGTGCAAGAAATCGCGCAGGCATCGTTGGAGGCGTACGTGCCAGCACCGATGACGGGGGTATCGCCCAGGCGGTTCCAGCGTTTGTTGGTCATACCGCCTGTGCTGGTGCCTGCTGCCAGGTTGCCTCGGTTATCAAGTGCTACACAGCCGACGGTGCCGTATTTATAGTCAGGGTTTGTTAGTGGGCTGGCATCGCCTGTTTTGTCTTTTGCCTTTTCAGCAACTAATTCCTTTTGCAGGGAATTCCACCTTTCTTCGGTGTAAAACCATGTTGGATCAACGATTTCAATACCGTTCTCTGCGGCAAACTGTTCGGCACCGCGCCCACTTAAAAATACGTGCGGCGATTTTTCCATGACCGCCCTAGCCAACCGAATGGGGTGTTTTACCGTCATGACACTGCCGACGGCACCTGCTTTTTGGTTGGAGCCGTCCATGATACTGGCATCGAGTTCATTTTTGCCTTCATGGGTAAAAACCGCGCCACGTCCGGCATTGAACAAGGGACAGTCTTCCAAATAGGAAATGGTTTTCTCCACAGCATCCAGGGAAGTGCCGCCGTTTTTCAGGATTGTTTCGCCAATGGTCAGCGCGGTGTCCAAAGCAGCCATGTAAGCTGCTTCTTTTTCGGGCGACATGCTGGCACGGGTGATGGTACCAGCGCCACCGTGAATGGCGATAGAGTAGGGTAGTCTTGTTTCCATAACAACTTGTTTGTCAGTGGTTTCAACGTGGTTCTGGCAGGCGCAAAAAAGGGCTGCAGATGAAAGCACGAATAAGGAAAGTCTTTTCATGATTTGTAAAAGAAGGTTTGGATCTCGGAAAAATTAGGGTTTCAAGGCGAAGGTAGGATTTGATGGCCCAGGTATGCTTTAACACTAGAATTATTGTTGTGATTTTTTACTCAACTTGCTTATATTTGATGCATCAAAAACAACACCTCAAACACATGACGAAACTACTTCAACTCCTGCTGCTCTGCTGCTGCACCCAATTCTTGCACGCCCAACAAACCGACACCCTTTTCAACCTTAACCGGGTGACCAGCCATTTTGTCAAAGAAGATACCATCTGGACTGCGGCGAGATACGGGGTCGTAAAACGGCAAATTTCCAGCGAAAAAATACTGGCTACGTATTCGCCTGATGATATACCATTTCCATATTACAATATATCGGATTTATGTATTGACGGGAAGAATAGGATGTGGCTTTTTTTAGATGAAACGGGCATTGCCATGTTGGATGGCTACGACTGGCAGGTTTATTCAGATTCACCGGGCAACCTCCCACTATACTCCTCTGGCAAAATATTGGATGATGAACTAGGAAATATCTGGTTTATTGGGTCTTTTGATCATACAATGCGCCTCAAATTTGAAACTGGCCGCGTGGAAGGTGCTCTTTTCCTCGATGAAAACCTGGACTGTAGCATAGACCCTAGTGAGCCGATGACAGATGGCTACCGACTTGTTTTTGACAATGGGCAAAATCGTATAGAAACGGTGGCGGATCCGTCAGGCAGATTTAGTGTCGCTTTACCGGCAGGAAACTACCAGGCTTACGTTTTGGGGCTCAGTAATTACAACCATTCCTGCCTTTCCGGTTTCCAAGTAAATGTGACCAAAGACCACACCACCTATTTGGAAATTCCCGTGCAAACCATTGCCCGTGCGCCACAAATGTCCATTCAAATAGGATCGCCATTTGCCCGGCGCTGCTTCGAGGCACCCTATTTTGTGAACGTATGCAATGACGGGAACCTTGCTGCACAGGGTGCCGCAGTAAGCTTACAGTTGCCGCCAGCGCTGACATTCATCAGGGCTTCTGTTCCCAGTACCATTGATCCAACGGGTAAGCTCACTTTTTCACTGGGCAACATGGACGCAAATACTTGCCGCAACTTTTCATTTGTTGTAAAAATAGGCTGTGTAGGCGTGGTGGACCTTGGTCAGAGTATCTGCCTTACCGCGCATGTGTTCCCCGATACCATCCCGACCTACAATTGGAATGGCGCATCAATACTCTTACGCGGAGAATGTGTGGGGAGTTCTGTCGTTTTTGACGTAAAAAACGAAGGGAACACGTACACGAATGCCCCCTTGAATTATCAGGTATTTAAAGATCAATACCGTTTAGAACAAGGAAGTGTAGAACTCCTCGCCAACGAAACGAAGCAATTTAGCTACCCGGCCGATGGCAGTACCTGGCGCTTCAGCATTGAACAAGCAACAGGGCATCCGGTGGCACCGCCTGCTTCTGTGGCCATTGAAGGCTGCCCCACAGATGGCAGCGTAGAAGGCCGAAGCTTCGGCTTTGTAGCCCAGGCCGACAACGCTTCAGGAAGCGCTTTTGAAACCACTTACTGTCAGGTAGTTGTCGGCTCCTTTGACCCTAATGACAAGCGTTGTCAGCCCATAGGCTGGGGCGAACAGCATCAAATTGAGCCAGACCAGTTGTTACAGTACAACATCCGGTTTCAGAATACTGGCACGGACACGGCTTTCACGGTGGTGATACGCGACACCCTAGACGCAGCCTTGGACTGGAACTCTTTTGAGCCTGGGCTTAGCAGCCATGTCTATCAGGTTGTACGCGACAGCGCCCAACGCAGCCTGGATTTTGTCTTTGAAAACATCATGCTGCCCGACAGCAACCGCAATGAATTGGCATCGCACGGGTTTGTGCAGTTTGCCATCAGGCCCCGTGCCGATGTGCCGCTGGGTACCATTGTCAAAAATCAGGCATCCATTTACTTCGATTTCAACTTGCCCGTTCATACCAATGCAGTGCAGCATAAAATTGATACGGGCTTCATTATACAATTGCCCGTCATTCCGCCAAATGCCATCACTTACATCAATTTTTTACCCAACCCAGCTGGCGCCACGACCATGATGCTCATAAAGCCTTTTGATCCTACAAAAACTTACGAAATTGAAGTCTTTCAAGCAGATGGGCGCTTTGTTGGGCGTGCTTTGGTAGATGAGTCCCCATTTTATATTGTAAGAAAGACCTCGCCGAATGGGGTGTATCAGGTCGTTTTGTACGCGGATAAAAAACGGGTGGCAGTGGGCAGGCTGGTACTTTCACGGTAGACGGATTACGGTGGACGGTAGACGGTTTGGCCGCCGAAGCCTTGACGTAGGAAGGGGGCAACATTTGTTTTTATTTTAAGATTAGTTTTTCAGCACCTTTGGCGCGAAAATTTATGGAGGATTGGCACGCCAAATTTTTCTTTATCAGTTTTATGCGCTCTAATGCTCCAACAAAATTCCGTTTAAGTGCTGAAACACAAATGCAAAATTTACTACTAACATTGTGCCCCGTCTACCGTCTACCGTCCACCGTCCACCGTATGAAAGAACATATCCAACACCTCTCCCGCATATCCCGCAAAGCCGAACGCCGCATCATCGGCCTCATGTCGGGTACTTCCTTAGATGGATTGGACGTGGCCTTGTGTTCCTTTCGTGGTACCGGGTTGAAAACTCGGGTGAAGGTGCTGCGTTTTGAAACAATTGCCTACGACGAAGCTTTCAAGGCTGAAATAAGGCGGGTTTTTGCCAAAAAAGAGATTGATTTTCAGCACCTAACGTTGTTGAATGTCATCATTGCAGAACGTCATGCAGCGATTGTGAACCAGTGTTTGAAACAATGGGGCATCACCGCTTCAGAAGTAGATTTGATCGCCTCCCATGGACAAACTGTGTTTCATGCCCCGCGTGTATTGCACGGTATCTCAGATTACCCCAATGCGACGCTTCAAATTGGTGATGGTGATCATATTGCGCGCCGCACGGGCATTGTCACCGTTTCAGATTTTCGGCAAAAGCACCTTGCCGCAGGCGGGGAGGGTGCACCATTGGCTTTGTACGGTGATTATTATTTGTTTTCAAAACGGGGGTACGACCGATACCTGCTTAATATCGGCGGGATTGCCAATTTCACCTATTTGCCAGGTAATGGAGACCCCACACTAGCTTTTGCCACTGATACCGGGCCTGGTAATACTTTGCTGGATGCGTTCGCGCGCGAATTATTTGAGGTCTCATTTGATGAAGGTGCATTGCTCGCCTCGGCAGGTCGCGTGGATGGTAGGCTGCTTGAAATCCTGAAATCTGAACCTTATTTTAGCAAGCCATTCCCTAAATCCACCGGCCCGGAAATGTTCTCGGCATCTTGGGTGAAAACTGCCATCGCGCAATTGCCCAAAGGTAGCCCCAATCCTTACGACCTCATGGCAACATTAACCCGACTCACAGCAGAAACAATAGCAGAAGCTGTTTTGACGGTAGACGGTGGACGGTTGACGGTTGACGGTAGACCCGCCGGAGCCTTGGCGAAGGCGGGTGGACGGTTTACCCGCCATAGTCTGAGCGAAGGCGGGTTGACGGCTCATAGCCAGGAAGATTCGGTTAATAGTCAGCACGCAACGGACAATAGTTCAGGGCCAAATATTAAGGGCAAGCAGCTTTACCTTAGCGGTGGAGGCGCCCATAATCCTTTGATTCTACAGTATTTAAAGGAGTTGTTACCCGAGATAAAATTGATGCCCATGCATAAACTCGGCATTGATGGGGATGCAAAGGAGGCAGTACTGTTTGCGGTGCTGGCCAATGAAACGATGGCGGGGAATTACGCAGAGGAACTTGAATTGGGCGGTATTCCTTTGGTGGGCATGGGAAAAATTTCACTGCCTGGCTGAGTAGTAGTATTATTTTCTGCTTGTCAACGCAAAAAAATTCTCCCACAAAGCCACAACGCCACAAAGCCATAACGCCACAAAGCCACAAACGCTCAGACCTGAGGTCGTAACTTGCTAAACACATATTGCCCATTGTGTCGTTGTGGTGTGACGTGAGAAAATTTATGTCGTGTTTGTCGTGCTATGTTTTCTATGTCCCTATGTGTCTATGTGTTTAAAAAACTATGTATTGACGAATAAAAATCAAATAATGACATACCCCACTTCAACGCTACCCCAAACTTGCAGCCCTCGGCTTGCTCGTATTTTGGAACTTCATCTTAGTTTCCTACCGAGTTTACTTAACGGGAAGACGCGTATTCATTTTCTTTTTGTGGAACTTCTTTTTGGCCATAGTGCCTTATCTCAGTACAGAAGTTGCCCGATATTTCAGCGCAAAAAACAAAAAACTCCCTGCGCTTGGCTTCGTTTTAATGGCCATTCTTTTTTTGCCCAACGCTCCCTACATTATCACTGATTTGTTCCATTTGCGGCAACGGGCAGATATGCCGCTGTGGTTTGATACTTTGGTCATTTTCTCCGTTGCGCTGAGTGGACTGGTACTGTTTTACGTCGCTTTATTTGGAATTAAAGATGTGCTAGAACGATTTTGGGGGCGTATTGCAGCAGAATTCAGCATCGTTTTTGTAGCATTTCTCTGCTCATTTGGCATTTATCTCGGCCGATATCTCCGATTTAATAGCTGGGATGTGCTCTCCAATCCCAATGACCTTTTTGATGGAATTGGCAACCAGCTCATCAACTCATCCATTTACACCCGTGTCGTGGGTGTTACCTTGCTCTACGGCACCTTTTTGCTGATGGGTTACTGGGTAATACGTTTGTTTCAAATGGGCATTGCTGGAATTTTTCAACCCTCCCATAAACAGGATTGAGTTTTTTGCCGTGCTACTTTTCCCTACCTTTGCGCAACTTCTCACCAAACGGTACTTCAAGTCCGTGCTTTTTTATGCAAAAAATTCTAATTCTTGATTTTGGATCGCAGTTCACCCAGCTAATTGCCCGGCGTGTGCGCGAAATGAACGTCTATTGCGAGATCGTTCCTTACAATAAAATGCCAGATTTAACGCCTGATATTCAGGGTGTTATACTTTCTGGAAGCCCATTTTCGGTGCGCTGGCCCAACGCCTTGAAACTTGACCTGAACCAAATAGCCGGAAAAAAGCCCTTATTGGGTATTTGTTATGGCGCACAGCTCATGGCCGATTTTTATGGCGGAGAAGTAAGCCAATCCGACAAACGCGAATACGGCAAGATCATGCTGCAACAACATGCGCCAAACGATCCCTTTTTTGCGGGTATCAGCAAGCGCTCCCAAGTGTGGATGAGCCATTCGGACACCATCAACCGCTTGCCGGAGGGTTTTGAGGTGATGGGTAATTCAGATACCATTCCATACGCAGCGTTTCGCTCGGAAGAGGGAAAATTTGCGCAACCTGTATATGGTATTCAATTTCATCCAGAAGTGTTTCACAGCCTGGAAGGCTTTGAGATTTTGAAAAATTTCGTCCACGACATCTGTGGCTGTGCCGGTGATTGGACGGCTACTCATTTTGTCGACAGTACCATTGCCAGCCTGCGCGAACAAATTGGCAATGAGAAAGTTATCATGGCACTTTCCGGCGGCGTAGACTCCACCGTGGCGGCCATTTTGTTGCATCGGGCCATTGGCGACCGCCTGTTTTGTTTTTTTATCGACAACGGCTTGTTGCGTAAAAATGAATTTCAAGAGGTCTTGGATTCTTATAAAGGTATGGGTCTTAACATCGAAGGGGTGGATGCCAAAGATCGTTTCTACAAAGCACTTGCTGGCGTGAGCGACCCGGAAGCCAAACGAAAAGTCATTGGAAAATTATTCATCGAACTTTTTGAAGAAGAAAGTGAGGCACACCCTGATTTTCAATGGCTTGGGCAAGGCACCATTTACCCGGACGTGATCGAATCGGTGAGCGTGCACGGGCCTTCCGTTACCATAAAGAGCCACCACAATGTGGGCGGCTTGCCCGATAAATTGAAACTGAAAATTGTGGAGCCGCTGCGCTCTTTGTTCAAAGATGAGGTGCGTCGTGTCGGAAAGGAGTTGGAAATTACACCCAATATCCTCAACCGCCACCCATTTCCCGGCCCCGGCCTGGGCATTCGAATCCTGGGCGATATTACCCCTGAAAAAGTGCGCATCTTGCAAGAAGCTGATGCCATTTATATTTCCAAATTGAAGGAGCATGAGCTGTACGATGAAGTTTGGCAAGCGGGCACCATCTTATTGCCCATTCATTCTGTGGGTGTTATGGGCGACGAGCGCACCTATGAGCAAGTCATAGCGCTCCGTGCCGTGAACTCCACCGATGGCATGACCGCTGAATGGAGCCACCTGCCGCATGAGTTCCTCGCAGAAGTTTCCAGTGAAATCATCAACAATGTAAAAGGGATCAATAGGGTAGTGTTCGATATTTCGACCAAGCCGCCCGCTACCATTGAATGGGAATGAAATAGTTTTACGCGGCAGCGCAATAGTGTTTCCTTGCGTTTGCAAAGCAACATTTTTCGCCCTTCTGCAAAATACATTTATGCTTATGATTGCTCGACGCGCATTATATCTGCTGTTGCTCCTGCCCTTATTCAGCGGATGCTACAGTTTCAAAGGCATTTCTATCGACCCGGATGTTTCAACTTTCTTTGTACAGAATTTTGAAAGCGTAGCTGCGAATGCTCCGCCAACCCTTGCACTGGATTTTACGGAAAAACTCAAGGATAAAATTCGCTCAGAATCTCGTCTGGTACTAAACAGCGAGAGCCCTGACGTAGAATTTACGGGCAGGGTCACGAGTTTTAACGTGGTGCCAGTTGCTCCCAAACCGGGAGAAGTTGTAGCCTTGAACCAATTGAAAATCAGTGTTGCGATCAAATTAATTAACAATAAAAACGAGAAAAAAAGCTGGCCATCAGAGCGCACCAAAAGCCATTTCGCCGAATTTTCCAATACAGAAGACCTGCTCAGTGTTCAAGATGCCTTGATTACACAAATAATAACCCAGTTGATGGACGACATTTTCAACGAAGCCTTCAACGACTGGTGAACCGAGTGCGGAATGCGGAATGCGGAATGCGGAATGCGGAATGCGGAATGCGGAATGCGGAATGCGGAATGCGGAATGCGGAATGCGG
>JBBRWA010000172.1:0-12996 GCA_038246345.1 Chitinophagales bacterium | reverse complement strand
GACCTGTTCCGCTGTTCGCAATCATAATTTAGAACACCTTTTTTATGAAAATGTGGCGAATGTCTCGTTTTTAAACTCCGTTGGCGAGCCGCCGGTCATTTTTTTGAAAGCCATATTAAAGGCGGTTTTTGAATTGAAACCTGCTTCGTAAGCGATGCCAACCATGCTCAGGTGATCATGTTTTTCAGAGGCCAGCAAACGCTTGCTTTCCTCCACGCGATAGCGGTTGATGAATTGGTTGAAATTTTCCCCGAAACCATTATTGACCAGTTCCGAAAGTTCGTTCAAACTCCAGTTCATTTGTCCGGCCAGCGCAGGCAACGTGAGGTCGGGGTCGAGGTAAGGTTTTTGGGTTTTCATTTTTTCTAAAAGGCTCGATTTCATTTGGATAAGCCTTTCCTCGGACAACAGGCTGCGTTTGGCCGTAGTCGAGAGGTCTTCTTCCGCCCAAAACGCTTTGACTTCCTGCGCATTTTTTTGAGAAAAAGGGAACACTTCTTTTTGCCGCATGGCGAAAAAAGCCAGCACATAAACGGCCAAAAAATAGAGAAGGGTTTGCCAGCCACCCTCGTGGGTGAAGTGTGGAACAAACATTTCGGCCAGCCAAAACAGCATCAGCACCCCAAAGCAGAGCAAAAAATAAAGCAGCCAGTGGAGGCGAAAATCCTCTGGCGAGGCCGTGATATCTTCAAGGTGTTTTCGGTGTTTGCGCAGTTTTCGAAGGGAAAAAAACAAGTAGGCCACGATCTGAAATGCCAGCAAACCAACCATGATTTTGTCTTCTGTTTGCAGCCCCACCGCTTTTTCCTCCGCCAGTTCCTGCAACTTGACCGCATCGGGCAACATCAAATATGGTAAGGCATTCAGGAAGAACAAGCCGAAGGGTAAAAAATGCCATAAATGGCGCCATCGAAAGACCCACCCTATCGAAACGAACGCCGAAACGCAGAAAAAAAGCACGGGTGCAAACGCCCAGGCCGGCAAAAATGCATAACCAAGCAAGTACGGATACTGCTCGTATATGCCGTAGCAAACCAGGGTGTCATCCAGCAAAAAAATACCCAGCAAACCGAAAAACAAGGCCAGCCAGCCATTGGCGGCACGATTGGCATCGCGCCGGACGGATAAAATCAAAAAAGCGAGAAAGATGACGCTTCCGGCGGTGATGGTGTTTAAGATATTGAGCATTGAATATCGGTAGTTTTTCGTTGCTGGCGTCCACGCCTCCATAACGTTCGGTAAAAACGCGCAGCACTTGGCAAAAAAGGATGTCGCGTAATCAAATTTTTGCTGCCCCACAAATGTCTAAATTAGTCCATAAACTTTTTGTCTTTATTTAAAACTTTCCCCCATTCCAGCAAAAAAAAGATCACTTCTTCCCAATCCCCTCCTGCTGGCGCCTACTCTTTTTCTGGGCGCCTATTTGCTACGGCGGCTAAGGACTGCACTTACATGACCCGCCTCCGCAACTTGGCTCCGCAACTGGCGCGCGTTCAGGAGATATATTCAGACCAAGACATGGCCTCCGAGCACCGGGCCTACCAGTATATGCTGGAGTTTTACAGCATGGAGCAGCCGCATTGCGCAGCAAAATGTGCCGGGGCGCCGACACCTCCCTCGACGAACTGACGCTGTTTGAGCGCCCCCTGAATGCCGTCGCCGCCACACTTGCGTAAACGTAATTCCTTTTCCGCCTCGGCAGGTGTTCCATTCCCCGTCTGACCCAGCGCCACGACATGTGTTTTCACCATAGCCGTCAGGCTAAGACGACCTCGGAGAGGTCGAACGTGCGTAGGGTGCGCGCGCGTTCGATCCCGATCTTCGGGATCGGTGCCCTGCCAAAAAATCTCGCTGGCGCGCGGTTGCAACCGCGTGCCACCGATCTGTCGGGTTCCAACCCGATATACTCGCAGCGGCGGGTAGAACCCGCTGGATAGTAAACGCGGGGTTGGAACCCCGCGCGAGCAACGGCGATGAATGCTTTTTAAATTGAAGGATTTCGAGGTAGAGATCGGGCAGAAAAAAATGTTTGATTTCTTTTTGCCGGATTAATTTTGGTACAAGCCGACAAACGTTGGGGCCTAATCGGGTAGGAGAAGGGCGTTAGCCCTCCGCCCCCCACACCACCGGACGTACGTGCTCCGTATCACGGCGGTTTCTTCTAACTTTTTTATTGCCCATATTATATGAACAATCAAGGTGCTTACCCTATCGGTATTCGAAGGCTTTATCGGCCACCTTTACTTCTTGCACCGATTCCGTCGTTGCATCAAAGTAGAGGCGCGAGGTCTTTCTCCTCGCTTTGCGGCCTGTTTGAGCCTTTACGACACGTCAGGTTGTTGCCTTGCGTTAGAAGATTCGAGCCTTCCCCAAATTTGCATCCGGGTACTATGCTCTCTGCTGACTCCTGCACTTATCTCGGTTCTCGGGCACTCGCTCGCGCCTCCGACACCGCCAAGCCTGTGCAGGTCTCCCGGGGTAAGCCACTTCTCTTTCAGCACGTCGCGCCAGATTTACCCAGGGCCCTTCCGAATGACCATCGGGCTTCGCGGTTCATGGGCCGCTTACCCAGGTTCCCAGGCCTTGTATCTGCTTTCTGTTCGTCGCTGCGTACTTTTGTCTCCAGCTTCCTTCAGATTCCCAGTCGCCCAGGACACCCTTGCTTTCAACTATAAGATTCCGGTCATAACGGCTCTTTCAGGACTTGAAGTTTTATCTTCGCACCTGTTAGTGAAGTGGCACGCCCGGCACACCAAACGTTGGGCCTCACGACCTTCGGTACGGAACAGGTTCTCCGAGGCCGGGGATTCGTAGGGCCTGTGATTGAAAAAAAGCGCGGACTACCCTACAGCCCCAATGGAACTTGTAGGTATGCTTTAGCTGAAAATGGCTAGCCAGCGCCCAGCTATAACTTCTATCTTTGGCCCAGACTACATAACTAAATCTCCCTTGCATGTCTCAGAACCTCCTTGTCCTCCTGGCTTTTCTCGCCTTCGGATACACCCTTGATGCCCAAACAACAAAACCTGCAGCTCCCGTTCAACTCGACAGTTTTTTCAAGCCCCTGAAATGGCGCAACATCGGCCCTTTCCGCGGCGGCCGATCGGGAGCAGCTTGCGGGGTGGTCGGTGATATGTTTACCTATTACATGGGCACCACCGGCGGCGGTTTGTGGAAAACGGAGGATATGGGACTCAATTGGTCCAATGTCTCCGATGGGTTTTTCAAAACGGGCTCCGTTGGTGCCGTGGCCGTGGCTGAAAGCGATCCAAACGTGGTGTATGTCGGCATGGGCGAACACGCGGTGCGCGGCGTGATGACCCACCACGGCGATGGCGTGTACAAATCCACAGATGCCGGAAAAACCTGGAAAAACATTGGACTGGAAGCAACGCAGCATATCGCCCGCGTCGTGGTGCATCCCAGCGACCCGAATACCGTTTTTGTCGCGGCGCAGGGGGCTTTGTTTGGCAAGTCGACACAAAGGGGCATTTACAAGTCCACCGACGGTGGTACTACCTGGAAAAACGTGCTTTTTGTGGACGATAAAACAGGTTGCGCAGAACTCTCAATGGATCGGAACAATCCGCGCATCCTCTATGCCGCGATGTGGGAGCACGGCCGATTGCCCTGGAAAGTCATCAGCGGCGGGCCCGGTAGCGGACTCTACAAATCGACCGACGGCGGGGAGCACTGGGAGCGGCTGCAAACGGGACTGCCCAAAGAAATGGGTAAAATGTCCATCGCTGTTTGTCCCTCCAATTCGGAAAGGGTATATGCGCTGATTGAAAGCGACTCGGAAAAAGAAGCGGGCGGCTTGTTTGTTTCCAACGATGCGGGTAAAAACTGGTCGCGGGTCAGCAACGACCACCGCTTGCTGCAACGGGCCTGGTACTATATCGAGCTGTTCCCCGATCCGCTGAACGACAATACCCTTTATGTGCTCAGTGCGCCTGCCCTGCGGTCCATCGACGGTGGCAAAACCTGGGAGGATTTCTCCGGCACCCACGGCGATTACCACAACCTGTGGATCAACCCAAAGGATTCTAAGAACATGATCATTTCCGACGACGGCGGCGCAGCCATTACCATGAATACGGGCAAATCCTGGAGCCCACAAAATAATATTCCCACTGGCCAGATATACCGCATCAATGCAGACAACCAGTTCCCCTATCACATTTATGGCGGCCAACAGGATTATGGCTCCCTTTCCATCGCCAGTCGGGAATTGGGCGGGCGCAATATCAGCAGCAGCAGCTGGAGCTCCTCCGCAGGTGGGGAAAGTGCATTTCTAGCTTTTGACCCCAACAATCCGCGCTATGTGCTGGGCGGCAGCTATCAGGGTACCATAGAAGTGCTGGATACAAAAGCGTCAGCCGGCACGAACATCATGGCAGCCCCCATCCAATACCTGGGCCTCGACGCGAAAGACCTCAAATACCGGTACAACTGGAACGCGCCGATTATCTGGTCGCAACACCAACCCAACACTTATTACCATGCGGCGCAGTACTTGTTAAAAACCACGGATATGGGTAAAACCTGGACGGAAGCATCGCCCGACCTGACCCGGAATGACAAGGGGAAACAAGGCAAACCCGGCGGACCCTACACCAATGAAGCCGTTGGGGCAGAGAATTACGGCACCATCAGCTACGTGCTGGAATCGCCCATGGATCCAGGCGTGATTTGGGTCGGTACCGATGATGGATTGGTACAACTCACCACAGACTACGGCGCTACCTGGAAAAATGTGACCCCGCCCGGATTGCAGGAGTGCCTGATAAATGCCATAGAAGTATCACCATACGACAAAGCGACGGTGTACATCGCCACAACGCGGTACAAATTCAACGACCATAAACCAGGGCTGTACAAGAGCAGCGACTATGGCAAGACCTGGACGAAAATCACCACGGGAATCCCAGACAACGCCTTTACCAGGGTCGTCAGGGAAGACAAACAACGCAAAGGTTTGCTTTTTGCCGGAACGGAACTTGGGCTGTATATTTCCTGGAACGGCGGTGCCAACTGGTCGCCTTTCCAACTCAATTTGCCCATTACTCCGATAACCGACCTTATGATACATCAAGGCGATTTGATCGCGGCCACTTCCGGCCGCGCTATTTGGATTTTGGATGATCTTAGCTTGTTGGAACAATACAACAAGGAAACAGCCGATTTTTTCTTGTACCAGCCTGAAAGCGCCTACCTGGCCAATGGCCGCAGCAAACTCGACAAAACAGACCTTGATTTTAACGGCATGAGCAGCCAAGGGGGCGTAAACCCCGCCAATGGTATGGTGATCTACTTTAATTTTCCTGAAACAAAAGCAGGTGAAATATTGACCTTAGACATCAAGGATGCTGAAGGGAGCCTGGTGCGGACATTCACCTCAAAAAAGGACAGCCTTTTTACAAGTTGGGACGGCGGGCCATCGGAAGAGCCCGTGCTTCCAACCAACAAGGGGCTCAATCGACTGGTATGGGACATGCGCTACCCAAGCCTGTTGGGTATTAAGGATTGCTATTTTGAAGCCAGCTATGCCGGGCATAAAGCTTCACCGGGCAACTACAGTTTCACGTTGAATTATCAAGGCAAACAAGCCTCCGTTTACGCTGAAATACTCGCCAACCCGCTGTACCCCACTACCGCTGCGGAGTACGCCGAATACCACCGCGCCATGTTTGCCATGGAAACCAATTTCAACATGATGCAACGCCGGATAAACACGCTTCACCCCAAGCAGGAACAACTGGAGCAATTGCTCGCCAACTTGCCGGCGGGCGATAAGTACCAAACCATCCGAACGACAGGACAAGAGTTGATAAAGAAAATGAGCACCTGGGACGAAGATATGGTGCAACGGAAATCCAAAGCCTACGACGATGTAGAGAACTTCCCCAATAAATTTACCGCCAATTATCTGTTCCTCATCAACCAAACGGAAAGTGATATTCCAAGCGTGAATCAACCTTCTTTGGACCTCCGGCGGGAAATGGAAGCACAGTGGGAACCCTTGCTCGCACGGGTGACGGAGATGCTGGAGAAGGATGTGCCGGAGCTGAATAAGTTGCTTTGGGACGCGGGGATTGGAGGTATTTGGAAATAAGAAAGGGGGTTTCAGGGTAAGTGTTCTCCAGTTTGGTCTAAGTTTATAGCATAAGCCAAGAGAATGAACCCTTAACCTGAAACCCTGAAACCTGAAACCCCTTTTCTGCTATTTGCGGCCTTTACCATTATTTCTTTTATTCCATCACATGGAACCTTTACCTTTGCTACCCAACACTATTTTTCATTTTCTAAACTAATTCATACCTAGATGAACAAATTCATGTACAAAAGTTTGATAACTCTTGCTTTCTTGGCCTTCGCTCAGTTGGCGCAAGCACAAGAGTTTTACAGCCAGAACTTTTCTGGCGGTGCCATTCCTGCTGGCTGGACTACCACAGACGGCTCAAACCAAGGCGTCCTTTGGGAGTACTGCACCGGTCCCACTGCTGGCTGCGCCGACCTTTACGACCGACCACCATTTGCAAGTACTACTGCTGTTGATGGCTTTATGATTATGGACTCTGATGGTGCCGGCGATATTCCCAGCAACCACATCAGCCGTCTGACCACCAGCAACATTGATTGTTCTGCTGCCGCTGAGGTTTATGCCACTTTTGATGCCTATGTTGGTGTGTTTGAGGTGCCCTCTGCTGGTAACGCGCTTTTGAGGGTTAGCGTCGATGGCGGAACGACCTGGACTTCTTACGATTTTATTCCAGGCTTGAGTGTTAGCAATCGTTTTTCTGAAAATCCGAATAAAGCTGCTGTAAACATCTCGGCTGTTGCTGCCAATCAAGCGACCGTTTTGCTGCAATGGCAATGGACTGGCCGCTACGAATACTGGTGGATGCTCGACGACGTCAAACTAACAACGATCAATCCAACTCCGGCCAACAACCTGACTATTGGCGGATTTTACTACCCTGTTTCCAGCTATGCTACACCAGCATCTGAAATCGCAACAGACACGTTTGGTTTTAGCGGAAATGTGACCAATAAAGGCACAGCAGCGCAAACCAATGTAACGCTAAAAGTCGAAGTGCTCAATTCAAACGGGGCTGTATTGTTCACCGACGTGGCAAGCATCGCAACATTGGCTGCGGGCGTTGTGGATTCGCTGATCGTGTTGCCGAATACTTTCGCTCCTGCGTTACCTATGGGCGACTACAGCATTCGCTACACTGTTAGCGCGGACGCGACAGATGCAGCGCCAACAGACAATGTTGACGGCGATGATTTTTTAGTGACTGATTTTATATTTTCCAAAGAGAATGGGCCCACGGGAGGCTTGCGCCCTGGCGGCGGTGGCGATTATGCAGCCGCGAACCTGTACCAAATGAGCAAATCCAGCCTGGAAAAGTACAAGGCATCTGGCTTTGAAATCTCCGTAGCGACCAACGCCAGTGACCTTCCGCTCGAAGATGTATCCGTGACGGCCTATCTTTTAAAAGTGAATGACGACGTCGACCCTGATTTTGCCAATTTTGATGATGCCGAATTGCTGAGCAACAGCCTTGAATTGAAAGGTATTGCATCATATGACTTTCCAACAGGCGCTACCAATTATACCCCTTATTCTTTTTTGCTCGAGGATGTAAACGGCGGCACAGGAGCTATAGCCCTGGAAACTGGTGCCCGGTATTTTGCCGTCATTGGATACAATGATGGCAGTAATGTTGCCTTCCAAGCCCACAGCGATGAAACGAATCACACGTTCGTATCCTCCATGGTGTACACAACTGCCTGGTTTCTTGGTGGTTTCGGCGAAGACTATAACCCGGTAATTCGTATGTACCTGGAATTGTCTACTGCTACCGACGATTTGCCACTGCCAGAGTCGGCCATGAAGTTGTTCCCAAATCCAGTTTCTGATGTATTGAACCTGGAAGTTTCTTTCGAGGAATCTACCAATGCAACCATCACCATCGCCGACATCAACGGCCGCGTGATCAACATCGACAACCGCAAAGGATTGACGAAAGAAGTGTTGACGTACCAATTGCCACAGTTGGCTGCGGGTACTTACCTGGCGCGTATTGCGACGGAGAAGGGCACTAAGACGATGAAATTCGTGGTGATGAAATAATATCGCGTTCGTTATTAAACCTCGTAGGTTTTAAAAACCTACGAGGTTTTGGCGATAAAACAACAGGGCTGTCAGACAAGGTTTTAACACCTTGCTTGACAGCCCCGTTGCTTTATTGAAATGCCCAAGCGCTCGGACTATTATCAAATTAACACATTAACTACCAAAGGCATTTAAAACCAAACTCTTCAGAAACTTCTCATTTTCCTCCAATCGAAGACAAGTAGCTTCCAATACCTCCACTCTTTTCTGTAGCATCGCCAAGTCTTGAGAAGGCACCTTTGATGCATCCGACTGATTTACGACGATCCCATCCCGCTTGGCTTCGTGTACCACATTGTGCAGCCCTGAATTATTTTGAGCCAATTCAAAAACTAGGTCACGGTCAATTTTATACAGGTCGAGCATTTGATCAAAGCGTTCGCTGATCAGCTTGGTCTTTCCGGCTTCAATATCGCGGAGCGTGCGTTCGTCAATACCTAAAGTTTGGGCGGCCTCGTCTAGGCGCATATCCTTTATCTAGCGGATTGTTTTGAAGGCTTTTCCGTAGGAAGTCATTTGCTGTAATTTTTTGCGAAAGTAGGGCTTTGGAGGGAATTGTTCTGAAAAATGAAGAAATGCTTCTGATTAATGCAGTATTTCCCCTACTCTCTTTGAGTCATTGATAGCGATCTTTGTAGTAGGATCGTATAGCTCTTTAATCTAACGGCAAAACACAATTGTGCATACGCCAAAGATGCTAATTACCCCTGCCAAACAATGCCATTTTCTACAGTATTGTTGGTTTTTTTCGATCAATTTCCTTCCTGTGTGTAAGTCCAAATGACATTGTTTGGCTCTGTTATTTTTATGAATTTTAACCATTATGCCCAAAATTGCCTTGGGCTTTTTGGGCATAATGAATATTCATTCACCTTCTTTATTCACCTAAATTTACTCAATATGAAAGTTATCTTATCCTTCAATGGATTATTCGTGTTACTTAGCATTATTTTTTTCCAAACTAAATTGTCTGCCCAAAAAGAGCTGCCTCTAAAATCTTTCAAAGCAACATTGCTATCAGAATCAGAATCTTTGAAATTTGAAAAAATGACACCAAATCAACATTATTTAGAATAAATACATCTGAAATACTTGATTTCGTTAAAAATAATCGTGATTCAATATTACATTTTTCACTTATTGTTGGAGATCGAGAAATTAAATTATCCGTTTGTGAGACTTCGCGCATAAAAAGCAGGCGTGAGTTTCAAAAGCCAAGTAGTAAATTTGTTCGTTTGAAGGGTAATTCCTTGGGAAGCAATTCAGGTAAAGCTATACTGAGCATATCTGATCAAGCATTACTAGGATTTATTACTTTTGATGGAAATGAGTATTTTATTGCTAATGGGTTTCGGGACGGAAAATCAATCCCGAATATATTTGCTTTAACCATAGAGCCTGTCGCTAAGTTTAAATTTGAAAGCCCAGATAATTTGCTAGGTTGCCCATATTACAATATAGAGGTGGTTACCCAATTAGACCAGCCATTTGTAGATCATTTCAGTAATTTTAATGACCCATTGGATCGTGCAATGGAGGAAGCTTCCGTTACCTTACAGGAAGCTGGGTCAATTTGGTCTGATGTCTTTTCCGTAATGAGTGTTCTAAACATTTTTAATGTAGGTCTTTATCAAGATGACCACCTATTCAATTTTGATCCGCCCGATTGGACAGATAATATAGTGGAAGACTGGAATGATAACCGACCTTGCTTGAGGAAAGATGGGATAATCTATTTTACTGGTCACGGCCTAAGTGGATTTTCAGGAGTTACAAATATGCCTGAGGGGCACCTTTGTTACAGCGCACCTATTGGGAGTGATCATGGAGGCCGTGTAGCAATCATTGGAGGAAATGAAGGGTTCTTTACTTCCGTGCTTATGCGGCGGACAGTTGCACATGAAATAGGTCATTTTTTTGGCTTAGGAGAAGAAGAAGAGAATCCATGCAATATTAACTGTGGCAGTACCCCATATTTAATGTGCAGCGCTGGTGGTGGTTTGTTAACAGAATTGTCTAGTTGCATGACTGGGATATTCAATCAGAAATTGAATGCACCACGTTGTGCATGTGTTGGAGTAGTGCTGCCTTTTTATCAAACCGAAGACTGCCCTCGCTGCTATGCCACGGTTACAGAGCTTACCACCGATAACCCTAGCCCAATTAATGATTGCGGTGTTGGAACTGATTTAATGAACTTTCATGCTAAAGTAGAAGCCGGATGTAATCCTGCGAGCAAAGTCCATATTCGAGCTAGATTCCGAACAGCACTTGCCCGGGTTGAAGTTGGTTCAAATGGATTTAGCAACTTCTTTACACATACTCGAACTGCCAGTGGTGATTTTACAGAACTTATAGCAAGGGTTGATTCGCATGGACCAAATGACAGCTCTAACCCAGAAGTAGAGGTAGACTTGCTTGACATAAATGACAACATTGAATTCGACTTCCAACTGAGATATGTGCCTCAAAGCAACCTGGAGATAACAGACCATGTAGTTTCCGTCTATATTGGCAATTTTGCAACAAATACAGGGAATAAGGCTGTCAAAATCAAGCCTTATTTTACGGTAAATGTCTCCGGGGCATCATTGCCTTCCTTATTTTACCAGTTTTCACCTGCTAAAAATTTCATTTTTAAGGGTGACCTTACCCTCTCAAATTACCTGCCCGTAATTTCCTTTGGCGGATTTCTTTACGAGCACACACCGCAAATACCAGGCTTTGTTTTTGACGGCTATCATTTCTTTATTGATGGAGGAGGGCCAGTTTCAGGGGCTGGGAGTAGGGTAATTGTTGAAAGTGGGGTCAAATTGAAACTGATCAACACTACAATTGAAGGCTGCAACACCATGTGGAAAGGAATCGAGAGCAGAGGCCTTATTGAAGTAGAATCATCTACTATCAAAGACGCCCAAATTGGGGTCAGCATTTCAAATTCTACCGATTATGCTGGCATACGAAATACAAATTTTGAAAACAATAATTTTGGAGTACAAGCGCTGCTGTCAATGCCAAGCTTACCCCCCAAAATATCCCTTATCGGAAATACGTACCAAAGCGTAAGTACGTTTAAACCATCATATTCAGGACAAGCCCCCATTCCTTTAGAGAATAGAGGATACGCCGGAATAAGATTGATGAATGTTACAAGCCTAAATATCCGCGAAACCAATCAATCAAATAACCTGTTTAAATCCCTACACTACGGTATTATCGCCGAAAATACCAACCTTAGCGTGAAAGGCACCACCTTTGAAAATATCGAAAAATTACCCAACGTGCCCGGCCTGTCCCCCTTCATTTCCCCCGGCAAAGCCATTTATGTAAACGGCGGCAGCCTCAGCGTAACCGGTGCAGGGATACTGCCAGGCGATCCTGCGACGTTTACTAATTGCCACACAGGTATTGAGTGTTTTCAAGCCTCCATTACTGCGACACAAAACAAGATGCTTGCAATGAATACGGGTATTTCTAGCAAATTTGGTATTTACAAGAACGTCTCCATATTGTCCAACGACATAGAAGCCCAGGACTATGGTATTGCTGTAGGCTATCAAGCGGCACTTACCAATGGATGCCAGGTAAAAGACAATACCGTGACCATGAGCGGAAACCCAAACGGGGTTGGGATTGCCACAGGTGGAACTGATAAGTTTGTCCAGTTCAACGGCAACTTTAGTTCCAACACCATTACTGTTAATGCAGGCCAAGCGGGCATTGATATTGGTGTTTGCGCCAACTTGAAGGCGACTCAAAACAACGTTACCCTCAATAACTCCGCTATAAAACACGGCATTGGCATATTGGGCGGCGATAAAAACACCATAAACTGCAATGCCATCAGCGGCGCTGGCGAAAAAGGCATTTACGGCCTTATGGCTGGCCGCAGTTCATTTATTTGCAACAGCACTGTCGGTACAAACCTGGGCATGCACTTCGATGGGGTATTCATCGGAAAAGGAAGTATCCCCGTAGCGGGCAATACCATGAGCAACAACGCCAGCGGCGGGCTGTTGATGGGGGCGGATGCGGTAATTGGAGATCAGGTGCATCGGGGGAATTTGTGGACGGGTGGCGTGACGGCGGCGCAGCATTTGGGAGGGGTTAGTGTATCTAACTTTTCCAAATTTATTGTTGATCAAAATGAAAATGCTGCTTTCATGCCTTTGTTTATTAATCCTCCTGGATGGTTTGAGTCTGAAATTACTCCCTCAACTACCTACCAATGTATTCCTGGCCCGCTCTGTCCTTATTATGCACCAACCCCCGATACCATTCGGGATACAGAAATTGCAAAAGGCGAGCTTGTTGGTTTTTCACACCAAGCGTCACAGTTATGGTTGGCACAAATCCGCCTATATGAAAGGCTTATGGAGGAAGGCAATCCATACCAAGGCAACGCCAATTTCAATAATTTCCTTACGAATGCTCAGGCAAATGGTATTAATGGATACGCTGACCTTCGTATCGGTGTTCGGCAATTGTTTTTACTGAATGCCAGCGATCTAACAGACGTAAGTTATTATGAAGCACAAATAGCTACAAATCTGGACTCATTAGCAGAAAAAGAACTTGCTCTATCGGCCTTTGGAATAACTGAAATTGATAGCACCCAATTGGAAAATGAAAGGTTGGTGATTCTGCAAGACCTTGCCAATTTAACGAATGCAAGGGCAAATAAATTAAGCAATATCGGAACTTCTCGATCGTATGCTGCCACTTCACTTTTATCCCAAAACAATACATTGAGCGGTTCGGCAGACTACATGCTGAATGAAAAAACAGTAAACAGCATTTTCCTACAAACG
>JBBRWA010000171.1:0-13034 GCA_038246345.1 Chitinophagales bacterium | reverse complement strand
AACCATGAAACCTTTTAACCATGAAACCATGAAACCTTTTAACCTTATCTCCATAACTAAATATTGACGTTACAAAAAACCTATTACCTTTGCCCCATGATTTCTACCACAACATTTACCCAGTCTTGGTGGCACAATGAAGGTTCCCTTCGTCTGTGCTGATAGGCTGTTCTACATATTTTCATTTTTGAGGATAGAGCCTGCTGCCACAGCAGGCTCTATTTTTTTTGTCCAAATCTCTGACCAACAATGCTTTTTGACGATAAAAAAATCAAAGTTCAAGTCCATCGGAAGCAAATGCTGGCCGACACCCTCACCCCCGTGGGCCTGTACCTGCGCCTGCGCGACCGATACCCCGAAGCGGTGCTGCTCGAAGGTGCCGACAATGCCGAGGGTAGGAACGGCAGCTCGTTTATCGGGATACAGCCCCAGGCAGAGATCATGGTTGTTGGTGGGAAATTGCAATATCAGATTGCCAATGCGCCAGCGGTAGAAGCACCAATTGAAACTTTAGATGTGCTAGACAGCCTGGATAAATTCCGGAAAATGTTCGATTTCGAAGCGGCTGAAGGCGGCAGCGCCGGACTTGGACTGATCGGGTACATGGGCTTCGATGCGGTACAATTGTTCGAACCAACCGCTTTTAGCGCCGATAAGCCCGCAGGAGATTTGCCGCTCCTGCGTTTCAGGATGTACCGATATCTGTTGATTTTCAATTATTTGAAACATTCCCTTGAACTGGTAGAACTGACGCTGCCCGGCCAAACACCCGACCTCGAAGCCCTCGAAACACTGATCCAGCACAAGGACATCCCCCAATTTAAGTTCAAAACCCTGGGCGAAGAACAAGCCAATATGAGCGACGAGGATTACCTGCGCACCGTTGAAAAAGGCATTGCCCACTGCCAGCGCGGCGATGTGTTTCAGGTAGTTCTTTCCCGCGCCTTTTCCCAAGCGTTTACCGGCGATGAATTCAATGTGTACCGGGCGCTGCGCTCCATCAACCCTTCTCCTTACTTGTTTTTTGCCGACTACGGCGACTACCGCTTATTCGGCTCCTCCCCGGAGGCACAAATAATTGTCAACCAAGGCAAAGCCGTGCTGCACCCCATCGCAGGTACCTACCAAAAAACAGGTGACGAAGCTACGGACCATGCCGCCGAACAAGCCCTCCTGCTCGATCCCAAAGAAAATGCCGAGCACATCATGCTCGTTGATTTGGCCCGCAACGACCTGAGCCGCAACGCAGAAAAAGTGCATGTAGAAGCTTTCCGCGAGGTGCACCGCTACTCGCACGTTATCCACCTGGTTTCAAAAGTGACCGGGACGGTCAACACTGATGCGTCCCCCTTTGCGCTGCTGGCAGACTCTTTCCCGGCAGGCACCCTCAGCGGCGCGCCCAAAATACGGGCCTTGCAAATCATCCAGGAAAATGAGCCCACGCCCCGCGAATGGTACGGTGGCACCATCGGCCTCATGGAATTTGGCGGCGGTGTCAACATGGCGATCATGATTCGCTCTTTCCTGAGTCGCGCTCAAAAGCTGCATTTCCAAGCCGGTGCCGGTGTAGTCGTCAGTTCTTCCCCCGATGGCGAACGCCTCGAAATCCGCCACAAGCTCCGCGCCCTGCGACAGGCCATCACCCTCGCCGAAAAACTCTGATCCGCCATGCAAAAGATACTCCTGCTCGACAATTACGACTCCTTCACCTACAACCTCGTGCACCTGCTCAAGGAAATCGGCACTTGCGACATTACAGTGAAACGCAACGATACCATTCAAGTGCAAGATGCGGCCGTTTTTGACAAAATCATACTGTCGCCCGGCCCAGGCATCCCGGAAGAGGCCGGCATATTACTGCCCCTCATCAAAGCATACATGGATAAAAAGCCGATGTTCGGCGTTTGCCTGGGCCATCAAGCCATTGCCGAAGCAAGCGGTGCCCACCTGATCAACCTCTCGCAGGTGTTCCACGGCATTTCCACCGAGATGCACCTGACCCAAACACCCGGTTTTTTGTTTGAAGGCATTCCCCAAAAATTCCGTGCCGGGCGCTACCACTCCTGGGCAGTAGAAAACGGCACTTTACCCGATAGTTTCAACATCACGGCCACCGACGAATCCGGTGAAATAATGGCCTTCCAGCATAAGAAATTCGATGTAGCCGGCGTGCAGTTTCACCCGGAGTCGATTATGACGGAATACGGAAGGCAGATGTTGGAAAATTTTCTTAAAATTCGTTGATGAAATCGTTGATAGTTGTTCGTTGTTAGTTGTTCGTTCACATTCACTGGATAATATCTAAGCCGATCCATTTCAATTATTTGACTATCACACAATTAAAAATCAACACCTTAAATGTCTTAATTCAACGGAAGGCCAAGCGCTCGGAAACGAACAACTATCAGCGAACAACAAACAACTATCAACGAATTTCGCGAACAACGAACAAAGATGAAGCATATCCTAAATCAACTCTTCGAACACCAAACCCTTGGCGCCGATGCCGCCAAATCAGCCCTTTTGCGCATCAGCGAAGGCGAAGGCAGCGAGGCGCAACTGGCGGCCTTTATGACGGTGTTTCTGATGCGCAGCATAACCCCGGAAGAACTGAGTGGGTTCCGCGCGGCGCTGATGGAGCTGTGCCTCGATCCGCAATTACATACCCGTGAAGCCATCGATCTTTGCGGCACAGGAGGAGATGGAAAAAACACCTTCAATATTTCCACCCTTGCTTCTTTTGTTGTGGCTGGCGCGGGTGGTATGGTGATTAAGCATGGCAATTATGGCGTATCATCGGTGAGTGGATCTTCGAATGTGCTGGAGCATTTGGGCTATCGCTTTTCGAGTGAATCGGCGCACCTGAACAATTGTTTGGAGCGAGCAGGCATGTGTTTTCTCCACGCACCGTTATTTCATCCAGCCCTCAAACGCGTTGGTCCCGTGCGCAAGCAACTCGGTATCAAAACCTTTTTCAACATGCTGGGCCCACTCGTAAATCCCGCCCGACCCAAATACCGGATCACCGGCGTTTTCAACCACGAGCTGGCGCGGCGCTACCACTACATTTGCCAGCAAACAGCAGAAGAATACGTGGTGCTGCATACCCTCGATGGCTACGACGAATTATCCCTGACAGCCCCGGTAAAACTGTTCCAAAAATCTGGCGAACAGGTATTCAGCCCCGCAGACCTGGGCTTTGAAACACTGGCCCAAGAATCCATTTTCGGTGGCGAAAGTGTCGCCGATGCCGCACAAATTTTCCTGAACGTACTTCAAAACCAAGCCACCACAGCCCAGCGCAACGTCGTCGTCGCCAACGCAGCCCTGGCCCTGCAATGCCTCGGCCTTCACCCCAAATTCCCCGATGCCGTCGCCGCCGCCGCCGAATCCCTGGACTCCAAAAAAGCCCTCCAATCCCTCCAAACCCTACTCCAAACGCCATAACTGGCCCTCACTCAGCACTTATCACTCATCTCTCATCTCTCATCTCTCATCACTAATCTCTCATAACTTAAAAAAATGTTGGACAAAATCCTCGACTCCAAGCGCCGCGAAGTATCGGAACGCCAAGCCAAACAACCCTGGCGCGCCTTAGAACTGAGTCGGCTCTTCGCCCGGGAATGCGTTTCGCTCAGCGCCTTGCTTTCCCACGACGATCAGGCGGGCATCATTGCTGAATTCAAGCGGAAGTCGCCGTCGAAAGGCACGATCAATGCCAGCGTTGATCCCGCGTCGGTAGCGCAGGCTTACGTGCAGGCAGGCGCATCCGCCATTTCCGTGCTGACCGACGGTCCGTTTTTTGGCGGCAGCAACGCCGATTTGTTGGCCGTACGCAAAGCCGTTGAGCGGCCAATTCTCCGCAAGGAGTTTATCATTGATGAATACCAGGTGGTGGAAGCCAAGTCTATCGGCGCTGATTTGATCTTGTTGATTGCTTCGGCCTTGAGTCCGGGCGAGGTAAAATCCCTGTCCGATCTGGCGCATTCCCTGGGCATGGAAGTGTTGCTGGAACTGCACGATGAATCGGAAATCAAACATATTGCCCCCGACATTGCGCTCATCGGTGTGAACAACCGCAATTTAAATACGTTTGAAACCACCTTGCAAACTTCTTTTGACATGGTAGAAAAATTGCCCGAGGATAGAATATTGATTTCAGAAAGTGGTTTGCATCGTGTTTCGGATATACTCGAATTGAAATCAGCCGGGTATCGCGGTTTCCTCATCGGAGAAGCATTCATGAAAACGGGCGATCCGGGGAAAGCCAGCGCCGAATTTGTCCGGGCCATCGGTACCGCACCAGCATTAATTTCGTCATGAAAAAACTGCTCCTAAAAGTATGCGGCCTGCGCGAACCCGACAACATCCAAGCCGTCAGCGCGCTAGGTGTCGATATGTTGGGTTTTATTTTCTACCCACCTTCACCAAGGTATGTAGGGATTGAAGGGGCTGCCATAAAATCGTTGGCTCCAGGGCAGAAACGCGTGGGGGTTTTTGTCAATGAAACGCCGGAGGCAATGACCGCCATTGCAGAAGCATACAGTCTTGATGCCCTACAACTACACGGACAAGAATCACCGGAACACTGCCTTGACCTGCGCAGCCGTTTCAGCATCATCAAAGCATTCCCAACCGCAGAGGCTGCCGACTTTGACCAAACAAAAAACTACGAAGGCACCTGCGATTATTTCCTGTTCGACACCAAAGGCCCCAGCCACGGCGGCAACGGATTTGCATTCGACTGGAATATCCTCGATGCCTACACGGGCAGTACGCCGTTCCTGCTCAGTGGCGGTATTTCACCCGATGATGCTTTGAAAATCAAGGCAATACAACACCCGAAACTGGCGGGATTGGATTTGAACAGTCGTTTTGAAATATGTCCGGGCTTGAAAAACCTAAAAACGCTAAGCGCGTTTTTTAATTTGATAATGAGATAATTTGATAATGGTGCCAACTCGGGAATCTGAACCCTAACGTTTAGCCATTTGATTCAGTCAACTTAAATTTTCCATTCACCTCATTGCCAATTATCACATTTTCAAATTATCACATTATCACATTAATCACCTCATTGCCCCAATTATCACATTATCACATTATCACATTAATAATTATGTTCAGTGTTTCAAATAAGGGTTTTTACGGCAATTTCGGCGGTGCTTTCATCCCGGAAATGCTTTGGGCTAACTTGCAGGAACTGGCCGATTCCTACCTCGTTTTTTTGAACGATCCGGAGTTTTTGGCGGAATACCACAGCCTGTTGCGCGACTATGTTGGTCGCCCAACGCCCCTGTACCACGCAGCGCGATTATCAGAAAAATTCGGCGCCAAGATTTTCTTGAAACGGGAAGATCTCTGCCATACTGGCGCCCACAAGGTGAACAACACCGTCGGGCAAATTCTGATGGCCGAACGCCTGGGCAAAAAGCGCATCATCGCCGAAACCGGGGCTGGGCAGCATGGAGTGGCCACGGCAACTGTCTGCGCCCTGCGTGGACTGGAATGCACCGTGTTCATGGGCGAGGTCGACATACGCCGCCAAGCGCCCAACGTGGCCCGTATGCGCATGTTGGGCGCGGAAGTGCGGCCCGCGACCTCTGGCAGCGCCACCTTGAAAGATGCCACCAACGAGGCCATCCGCTATTGGATCAACCACCCTACTGACACCCACTACATCATCGGATCCGTGGTGGGGCCACACCCATATCCCGATCTGGTGGCTCGTTTACAAGCTGTCATTAGTGCCGAAATGCGGACCCAGTTGCTGGAAAAAACTGGTAGTGAATTGCCCGATGCTGTCATCGCCTGCGTGGGCGGCGGCAGCAATGCAGCAGGTGCGTTCTACCACTTTCTGGACGAGCCTTCGGTGCGCCTCATTGCGGCAGAAGCAGCGGGCATGGGCATCAACAGCGGCAAAAGCGCGGCCACTTCCGTGCTCGGCACGTCCGGCATCATCCACGGCAGTCGCACCTTGTTGATGCAGGATGGCGATGGGCAAATAGTGGAGCCGCACTCCATTTCTGCCGGACTAGATTACCCTGGTATCGGGCCCTTGCATGCGCACCTGCACGCCAGTGGACGGGCGGAGTTTGTGGCCATTACCGATGCCGAAGCGCTGGCAGCAGCCTTCGAATTGTCGCTACTGGAAGGTATTATTCCAGCGCTAGAAACAGCACACGCACTTTCAGCTTTGCGTTTATTTGATTGGAAACCAGATGATTGTGTGGTCGTGAATCTTTCGGGTCGGGGGGATAAGGATTTGGAGACTTATATAGAAAACTTGCCTGTGAAATGAGCTGTGGGAGCCATAATTGCCGCCCCTGCGGGCGGACGATTATTACCCCCTACACGCTATCCACAGGCCTTGAAAAGGATCGCACTTGCTTAACGTTACGGGGATGTGTCAGAAGTCCGACCATTGAAAATGCCGCCAAACTTTATTTCGATTTTATTGGCCAAGACCTTCCAGGTTTTAAAAACCTGGAAGGTCTAACGCTCCAATAAAATTAAATTTTGTTGGTTAGGTATGGCTAAACCCTTTGATATAACACAAGCCAATCGATTTGGGATTCGTAATAAAGCCAAACCCAACGCGAACGAACAACGAACAACTAACAACTTTTCGCAGCGCGAACAAACAACGAACAACCATTAACAAGCAACTATGCGATGAACAGAATAGACGCATTATTTCAAACAAAGACCGACAAAGCCCTCACCGTGTATTTCACCGCGGGCTTTCCCCAATTGGACGATACGCTGCCCATGCTATCCGCTTTACAGTCAGGTGGCGTCGACATGATCGAAATTGGCATGCCCTTCAGCGACCCGCTGGCCGATGGGGAAGTGATACAACAAAGCTCCGCGGTGGCGCTGCGCAATGGCATGACCATCGACCGATTGTTTGGGCAATTGGCGGATGTCCGCTCGGAGATACGGGTACCGCTGGTACTGATGGGCTACCTGAATCCCGTGCTGCAATACGGTATGCGGCAATTTCTGGAATCCTGTCGCCGCTGCGGCATAGATGGGGTGATTTTGCCCGATATGCCCGTGGAAATCTATGATGGGGAGTACAAACCCTTATTTGACGCGACCGATATATACCCGATTTTTCTGGTGACACCGCGCACACCGGAACCCAGAATCCTGGAAATTGCGGCAAAAAGCAAAGGTTTTTTATACGTTGTCGCTTCAGCCACAACCACCGGTGCTACGGGCACTTTTTCAACGGAGCAAAAGGCGGCGCTGGAAAAAATAGCGGCGTTAAACCTAGACATTCCTTTGCTGACCGGTTTTGGTATCCACGATGCGGATACGTTCCGCGATGCGACACAACATACACGCGGGGCGATTATTGGCAGCGCGTTTATTAAGATATTAAGGGAAAAGCCTGTTCCTGCTCAGGCGGTGGCGGCGTTGATGGCCAAGTGTCGCTGAACTTTGGTCGGCGAACCTAAAAAAACTCCAGCTGTACGTTGGAGGTGCCCGCCCAACAAAAACTTGGCCGTACCTTTGCACGTCACTCATCACTCATAACCCATCACTCATCACTTTAAATGCCCACTACCTGGTACGAAGGAACCGTCAAAAAAATCACCCTCTTGACGCCATCTGTCCGCGAATTCCACGTAGAAATTCCGGAACTGGATCGCTTTGATTTTCAGGCAGGTCAATTCATTACCCTCGATCTACCCATCGGCGACAAGCGGCTGCAACGCTGGCGCAGCTATTCCATCGCCAATGCCCCCAATGGTTCCAATGTGCTGGAGCTGTGCATCGTGCGCTCAGAAGACGGCTCCGGCTCGCACTACCTTTTCGATTCCCTTTCAGCAGGCTCCGTTTTGAAATTCAAGGGGCCAGATGGCGGATTTGTATTGCCAGAAACAATTGAAAAAGACCTGGTATTTATCTGTACGGGCACGGGCATTGCACCATTTAGGAGCATGATTCTGGATTTGCAACAATCGGGAAAAGCGCACCGGGAGCTGCACCTGATATTTGGCACGAGAGCCGAAGAAGGCATCTTGTACCGCGAAGAATTTGAGGCGCTGACGCACACGCTTCCCGGCTTTAAATACGATATTGTGCTTTCCCGGCAGCCCGATTGGGCGGGTTGGAAAGGATATGTGCACCAAGTTTACCTGGAACAATACCAAAGCCCGCGTCCCGACGTTGCATTTTATCTCTGCGGTTGGAGCAACATGATTGATGCCGCTGTAGAGAATTTACTCCTCAAACTCAAATACGACCGCCCCCAAATACATTTTGAACTTTACGGATGACCGTTCTGCGCGCAGTTTATTATTCGTTCCCGGTACAATTGGTGGTGCTGCACCTGCGCAACCACCTGCTCGTCCTGATTTTATGGTTCATACTGGCCATGTTTTCTACCGGGCTGGTCGGGCGTTTTTTCGGCATGCACTACCTGATGCTCACCCCGGAATATTGGGGCAAGGTTAACTTCTGGAGCTTTTTCATCACGGGCGGCGCGTTTGGGGGTTTGGTGATGATCTGGCACCTCACCACTTATTTGCTGTGCTCCAATCGATTCCCGTTTCTGGCGACTTTGAGTGCGCCGTTTACCAAGTTTTGCCTGAACAACAGTTTGATTCCGCTTGGCTTTGTCGGGCTCTATATCGGCTGCACCACCTGGTTCCAATGGCATGACGAGTTGACTTCCAGTATTGAAATTGTGTGGAATATCAGTGGTTTTCTGGCGGGTACTTTCCTTATTACCAGTTTTTTGGCCGGTTTCCTGCACCTGACCAATAAAGACATTTATTCCCTCAAGCACCCGTTTTTTTTCAGTCCAAAGCCTGGTTCAAGAATTTTCATTTCAGGCCAGCGCCTGCCTACTGTGCGAGAGATTCAGCTGGGGGTGACCAGTTGGAATGTCCACACCTACGTCACCGAGCGTTTACGGGTGCGCCTCGTGCGCAGTGTATCGCACTACGACCCACGATTGCTGGAGCGGGTGTTCCAGCAGAATCACTGGAATGCCGTTATGGTCCAAGTTGCTGCACTGCTGCTGTTGATGGTACAAGGCGTGTTTGTCGACAGTGTGTGGTTGCGCATCCCGGCAGCAGCCAGCGTGTTTTTGCTGGCCAGCATGGGTATTTCTTTTTTTGGCGCTGTCACTTTTTGGTTTCGGCAATGGAGCACTTTCGTAATTGTGGGCTTGTTTATTGTGGTCAATTTGATCACCAGTTGGGGCTTTTTCAACTACCGCAACCGCGCGTACGGCCTTGATTATGAAAAGGAACACCGGGCGGAATACAGTTATGCCGCTTTTGAAAAAATGGCCAGTAAGGAGGCTGTTGCCCAAGACAAGGCCGCTACCCTCGAAATTTTAGAAAAATGGCTGGCCAAAAACCGTACGCCTGATAACCCCAAGCCCAAGATGGTGTTTATCTGCGTCAGCGGCGGCGGCATGCGCTCGGCCTTGTGGACGATGCAAACCCTGCAAAAAGCGGACTACACCCTCGGCGGAAAACTGCTCAGGCAAGCCGTAATGATCACGGGTGCCTCCGGTGGCATGCTCGGCGCGGCCTATATTCGGGAAGCCATGCTGCGGCACAACAATGGTGAACGATTGTCGCCCCAAGACCCATCCCTGATCGACGACATGGCCAAAGACCTGCTGAACCCCATCAGCTTTGCTGTGGTTTCCAACGACCTGTTTTTTCCGATCTCCACCTTCCGTTCCGGTAGTTTTACTTACCGCAAAGACAGGGGCTATCTTTTTGAAAATCAATTGAATGAGAACTGTCGGAGCTTTTTTGGAAAACGCCTGGCCGATTACCGCAAATCCGAATCAGAAGCATCTATCCCCATGATGGTGTTTTCCCCATACATCCTGAACGATGCCCGCAGGATGCTCATCAGCCCGCAAGGCGTATCGTACCTCATGCGCCCATACACCAGCGAGCGGCTGAAAAAACAGGTGGAGATCGACGGTGTCGATTTTGGGAAATTATTTGCCGGACAACAGGCCGACAGCCTGGCTTTCACCAGCGCCCTGCGGATGAACGCAACCTACCCATTCATCCTGCCCAATGTGTGGTTGCCAACCAAGCCCGGCATTGAAGCGATGGATGCGGGTTTGCGCGACAATTACGGCATTGGCCTGGCCATTCGTTTTGCCCACGTGTTTCAAGACTGGATTGAGGAAAATACAGGCGGCGTGGTGATTGTGCACATCCGTTGTTTCGACAAAATTGGGCAGATAAAAACCAGCGACGACTCGGGCGTATTGGGCAATTTGTTTACCCCTGCTTCTGCGGCCGCCAAAATGACCGACATCCAAGACTTTGAGCAAGACAACGCCCTGAGCTTATTGGCCGACATCTACAAACCTGGAAATGTCTCCATGGTGCGTTTTCATTATCATGCCGTGCAAAAAAAGCGGGAGGCATCCATGAGTTTTCACTTGAGCAAGCGTGAAAAACTCGATTTGATGGAGTCGTTTTATGCGCCGGAAAACCAGGCGGCGCTAAAGGCACTAAAACAGGTGTTGCGCTAAGAGAGCATGTTGCCGATTTTCTCGCAGGGCTAAAAAAATGCCTGGTTTTTGCCTCCGGCAGAAAACCCCCAACATGCTCAGCGTTTTTCACCATACGCCAAATCCCCCGCATCGCCCAAACCTGGCACGATGTACGACTTGGCCGTCAATTCCTCGTCAATGGCACCCGACCAGATGCGCACATTTGGGTGGGCTTTTTTTACCGCCTCAATACCCGCAACGCTTGATATAACCGCCGCAATATGCACCGCACTGGGTGTGCCAAATCGGGCAAGTTCCTTCAGCGCCACGTTGATAGAAGCCCCGGATGCCAGCATCGGATCGGCCAGAATCAGCACACAGCCATCAAGGTTGGGCGTGCTGATATAGTCGAGCTGGATCTCAAAAGAGCCGTCTTTGTGGTTTCGACGATAGGCAGAAATGAAAGCATTGTCGGCTCGGTCGAAATAATGGAGCAGACCCTCATGGAAAGGCAGTCCGGCCCGAAGAATGGTGGCCAACACGATACGCTGGGAAGGCACGCTCATATCAGATACCCCCAGCGGCGTTTCGGTGGGGACAATATGGTACTCCAGCGTTTTGGATATTTCATAAGCCAATACTTCGCCGACGCGCTCCAAATTGCGGCGAAAACGCATGCGATCTTGTTGGATATTGGCACTGCGCAGCTCAGCGATAAACTGATTGGCGACGGTGTTTGAAGCAGAAAGGTTGAATGGCATAGTATGGGAAAAGATTTGGCGCTGCAAGTTTAAGCCCTTTTGGTTGCTTCTTTAAATAACGCGGTTAATTTTGCCCGTCAATCACCATTAAATGTATGCACCATGCCTGAATTTTTCGCGCCCGCTATAGCAATCTTACTGCTTGCTGTCGTTTTCGCCACCGTTTTCAGTTTCGCCACCAAGCGCAAAGCCCAGCGTAAGGATGCCATGCAAACCCTGTCCAACACGATGGCAGCCACCTATTCTGAAGACGATTCCTACGGCTTGGCGCAGCAATTAAATGGATTTGATCTTTTCAGTCGGCGGCATACCGGATGGCTTCGGAACGGCAGCATTACCAATGTGATGCGCAGCACCGTGGGCGAAACCGAGGTGTTCTTGTTCGACTATACCTACATGGTATCTACGGGAAAAAGCAGCCACCGAATTGCTCAAACTGTCTTTTTTGCCAATGATAAAAAATGGTACCTGCCGAATTTTCGCATGAAACCCGAACGTTGGTGGCACAAGTTGATGAGCAGCATGGACATGGCGCGTGACATCAACTTCGAGGAAAACTCAGATTTTTCCGAGAAGTTCTGGCTAAAAAGCGAATTTGAGAGCCTGGTTCGACAGAAGTTCACGCCAGAATTGCAGGCATTTATGCTGGAAAAGCCGCCCGTAAACCTTGAAGGAGAAAACTACTACCTGCTGGCCTACAAACCCGGCAAACTACTCAACCCGCAAGAAGCCAAAACCTTTTTTGAAAACTGCTGTGCGCTGACGCGTTTGATGCAGACGGAAGGGAGAATGGAGTTGTTGGAATTGGTGGAGTTGAAGGAGGCGATTAAGCGGGAGTCCTGAAATGTCCCACCCCTGGATTGATCCTCAAATCGTCAATGGTCCTACAGCTACCGGGCAGTACTATTACCCTCGCCCTCAAATAGAAGCCGATATTTGGGCTGAGATTGCCAAAGGCGGTCACGTCCTGCTGGCGGCCCCGCGCCGGGTAGGAAAATCTTCCGTCATGCTGGCCATGCTGGAGAACTGCCCGGAAAACACCCGATGCGTCTTTAAAAATATTCAGGGCATCAAATCAGAAGCCGAATTCTACCAGGAATTTTTTGAGCTACTGATCCGCTGTTTGAATAATTACAGGAAAGGAATCAACTGGGTCAATAGTTTTTTCAATGGCATTACGATTGAAGAGATCACCTTGGAAGGTGTGAAGTTTGGCGAGAAAAAACCGCTGGACTACGCAGAAGAGATTGATCGGCTTCTGCCTAAAATTGCCGATCAAAAACTCAACCTCGTCTTGTTATTGGACGAATTGCCCGAGGTGCTCAACGGGCTTTATAGAAACAAACGCTCCAATGAGGCGAGTGCCATCCTTAGTCGATTGCGGCAATGGCGGCAACATCCCGATATAAAGTACCACCTTTCCATTGTATTGGCGGGTTCCGTGGGTATTCACCACATCGTGAAAACAATCGAAGGGCGTACCGTTGACATCAACGACTTCGTCATCGTGCCTTTTGGGTCGCTCACCCGCGCGGAAGCGGTCACCTATATTGCCTGGGCGACCAAAAACGCAACCCTTCAATACGATGCAAACCTCGTCAACAGCCTTTTAGATAAGGTAAACCACGCATGGACAATCCGAACTGGTTTATAGATCAATTAGCCCTGTATCAAAACGCAAACAGCAGCCCGGAAGCCGTTAAGCGCAACTTTTTGATCCGCACCGCAGAATTCGAGCGGATCATCGCTGCGCTGCGCAACAAGGGCGCTGGCGATCCTTT
>JBBRWA010000170.1:0-13122 GCA_038246345.1 Chitinophagales bacterium | reverse complement strand
CTCTCCAGTTTTTGGCTTAGACGAAATCCTACCCGCAGCGGCAGCCGACTCTGCTGATGTTGAAACAGAAGACTCCTATGAGTCGGCAAAACAAATGCAAGACTTGAAAGGGAAACTGCAAATAATGAAGGCTAAGTTGAACGTTAACTAAGTACCCAAAACCATGCGAAAAGTCTCCAAAAACTTTGATGACATACCCCCTGTACTGCTGAACGAGACTTGTCAGCGATTGATTGCCGTTTCATTGACCGAAAAAGGTGCCCACAAATTTAAAACCGATATGTATGGGCACAAAGTGGTACGGGAGGCTCTCGACAAAATTTACAAAAGCAAGTGCGCCTTCTGTGAAACCGACACCTCGGCAGGCGCTACGCTGCAGGTAGAACATTACCGGCCCAAAGCAAAAGTAACGGGTGCCCAAACACATCCAGGTTATTACTGGTTGGGCTACCAATGGAGCAACCTGTTACTTGCATGCTCCAGCTGCAACAACCGAAAACGAAACCATTTCCCGGTAAGCAGTGCGCGCATGGACAACCCGCCTTTGAATGCTGACGGCACCTTAGACACCAGCAAAAGCCAGTCATATGGGCCCGAGTTGTTGTCAGAAGTGCAGCAACTGGTGAATCCGGAAATCGACCCCGCCCCCATGCAGCATTTTCGCTTTCAAGCCAACGGAACCATAGAGCATAAAACAAGCATGGGCGAAACGACGATCAAAACCTGCAACCTGAACAGGGACAGGCTGGTGATCTGGCGCAAAAGTGTATATGACAATATTTTCAACAAATTCCTCAAAAACTTTGACCGGCTTCAAAATGGGGACCTGACTGAAGATCAACTCAAGACAAGGTTATTGGGCGTTATAGAAGACGACCTGATTGCCCACATCAATGATGATGAGAAACAATACCTCGAATTTGCGATAACCTGCTGGAAGGAGTTTGAAAATTTTTTCATTGCCCGCTTCCAGCCAGCCCATCAGGCGTATTTGAAGACAATTTACAGCGACTTACTAACAGAAATCAACGGTTAATTGTACTTCACCATGCGGCTCAACTTCACAGATCGCTCCATCCTTCACCTCGACCTCGACGCTTTTTTCGTCGCGGTAGAATGCCTGCGCAACGACAGCCTGCGGGGCAAACCGCTCGTCATTGGCGGCAGCAGCAACCGTGGCGTGGTGGCGTCGTGCAGCTATGAGGCGCGGGCCTTTGGCGTGCGTTCTGCTATGCCCATGCGCCAGGCGTTGCTGCTCTGCCCCGATGTTATTGTGCTGAAAGGTGATATGGAGGCGTATTCCAAACAATCGAAACTGGTGCGGGAAGTCATCGAAGAGCAGGCGCCTTTGTTCGAGCAAGCCTCCATCGACGAGTTTTACCTCGACCTGACGGGTATGGACAAACATTTCGGGTGCTGGAAATGGAGCAATGAGTTGCGCACGCGGATTATCCATGAAACAGGGTTACCATTGTCGTTTGGGTTATCTGTCAATAAAACGGTGTCGAAAGTAGGGGCTGGAGAGGTGAAGCCCAATGGTACCAAACTGGTGCCTGCTGGTGATGAGAAGCTCTTTCTCGCGCCGCTGCCCGTGGGCAAGATTCCCCAGATTGGCCAGGAAACCGAGCGCAGGCTCGCGCTTATGGGCGTGCGCACCTGCAAGATCCTCAGTGAAGTGCCGCCCCGGCTGCTGGAACGCGAGTTCGGCAAACCCGGCCTCAGCATGTGGAAAAAAGCCAATGGCGAAGACAACAGTCCCGTAGTACCATACCGCGAGCAGGATTCTATTTCCAGCGAACGCACTTTCCACAGCGACAGCATCGACATGATATTCCTGCACGATGAAATACGGCGGCAGACGGCGCAATTGGCCTACGAACTCCGAGCCCTCAACAAACTGACCGCCTGCGTCACCGTGAAACTGCGCTACGCCGATTTCAACACCTTTACCAAACAAGCCAAAATACCCTACACCGCCCAAGACAGCACCCTCACCGAATACAGCCTGTCGCTCTTCAACCGCCTCTACGAACGCCGCCAGGCCATCCGACTCGTCGGCGTGCGCTTCAGCGTGCTGACACCCGGCTCCAGCCAGCTCAACCTGTTCGACAATACGGAGAAGGAAGGGCGGCTGCTGGAAGCGATGGATAAAATTCGGGATAGGTTTGGGAAGGGGGCCATTGGAAGAGGTAAATAAAAAAAGGTTTCATGGTTTCACGGTTGGTCGTTGCGCTAATGATTTGTTGCAATATTAGCTCCAGAAAAAATCCTTTACTTTTTCAATTCATTGATAATCAATGCTACATTTTTTACAACGGTGGGATTGTCAAAATTTCTTATCGCGAAGGCATCTAGCACTTCAATCGCTGATGCTGGCGCGAACAATCCAGACAATAGTAGCCCGTAAAAAAATGCTTGATCTCCCGCTTTTTCAGAAAACAAATTGTCCAGAATCGGTTGAAGCAAGGCGTAATCTGGCTTAACTGTAAGCGACTGCATGGAACTGATTTTCTAACAGTTTGAATCCCAGGCAAAGGTGTCATTGCGAGCGAAGCGAGGAACCTGGTGCTATATCCTAACTCAGGTTCCTCGCTTCGCCCGGAATGACACAACTGCTTGATATTCAGCGTACCTTAACGGCGATGCCAGGCAATGCAAAGAGGTGTGTATGCACTAGTTTTTTCAAACCTACAAGGTATAGACCCAAAGCTGCCGGAGACGGATACTAAAAGCAACGCCAAATAATGAGCCTATTCCGCAATCCGAAATCCGCATTCCACACTCTAAAAGCGTTCCAACGCACCCTCCCCTTCCACAAACATCGTCGGCGTACCATCCAGATCAATAACCCGCCCTTTGGCGCAGATGACCGTGCCTTTCAGCACGTGTTCGGGGTCGTAGCTGAAATTGGGGATGAATTCTTTTTTGATAAAAACGGTAAAAACCTGGTTGGGAAATTGCCGGTCGAAGTTGAGCAGGATGTTACCCGCGCGGCTGCGGCGACTGCCGACGACGGTGCCACACACGTACACTTCGTCGTTCCGGCCCTTGTATAGCTTGGCCTGGGTGGTGTTAAAATGGTTGCGCGGCAAGTCGGGCGCAAACAGCGGCGCAACATCACCAAGCGCGGATTCGCTGAGCCAATCGGCAGGGTTCTTTTGGCTTTCTATCTTGTTTTCGATGTCGTCGGGCAGGTTTGAGAAAAAATTGAGGCCCGTGAGTGTTTCCACGTCTCTGATGCTGCTGGCAAAGGATGTGAGCGGTTCATTGATGCCGCGGTTGGGCATTATGAATGCGATGCCGCGCTGGTTTTGCAGGTCGAGCACCACTTTCCAGTATGATTTGGGGATGCTCACTTTGTTCACCCCGCGCTCGATGACGGGCAGGCTGGGCTCAAGCACCGGGCCAGTGACGACATACAGTTGCACATCCGGATTGCGATAGAGATAGCCCCTGACTTTGTCTTCAAGGTCGCCCCATGCTTCCCGGTTGAACTCGGCGCGTTGGGGCGACATGTTTGAATAGAAATAGGACTCGGACAGGGCTTTTTGCGACCACCTGAAATCAGCGGAGGGTGCCAGGTGTCCGCGGTCGTAGCCGAAGCCGTCGTATTTCCAGGTGCTGTCGGGCTGCAATTGTTTGAGGAAATAATCGGCTTCCACGGCGCTGCCCGTTTTTACGTCGGGGTCGGGCCGGAAGTCATTGCTGCGGAATACCGTGCCGCTCGTCACGTCGGGCAGGATGATGTGGGCGACCCAGCGGGCTTGTTCGTGTTCTTCTGAATAGGCCAGGCTGAGCGCGGAATGCGGTACCAGAGCATCGCCGGGCAGCAGGTTGGGCAGTCCAACGGCGTTTAGGTCGCGTTGTATCTTTTGGAATTTCAGCCCTTCTATTTCGGACTGGACACCTTTTTTCTGGGCTTCCAGTGCCTGTACTTTTTGGTAGGCCGCTTGGATTTGGGTTTCGAGGGTTTGAGCTTGGAGACTACAGGATAATAGGAGGGCAAGGAAGCAGGAGAAGCAACGCATGGGTGTTTTTTGTGGGCAAAGGTAGCTGAAACGGTGGACGGTAGACGGTGGACAGTGGACGGTTTGCACAACATTCTTTTTTAGGCTTGGCATTTGTATTTCAGCACCTTAGCCAAATATTAAGGACATTGAATTGGGTGCTGAAAAACACAGCCAAGAGCGCCTACCAATGTTGTGCAAACCGTCCGCCGTCTACCGTCCGCCGTTCCACGCTTATAGGGCAAACTTTATGGGCAGCGTGTATTTTACCGATACCGCCTTTCCATCTTTCATCGCCGGAGTAAACTTCGGCATCAATTTCAGCACCCGAATCGCTTCTTCTTCCATGTCAGGTCGAGGCGTTCTCAGCGTTTCAAAGGAGCTTAGGCTGCCATCTTTTTCTACGACAAAGGTAATGGCGACAATACCGGCAGCTTCGGCCTTACGGGCTTCTTCCGGGTATTTGATGTTGTTTACCAGAAATTCCATCATAGCGCTTTGCCCGCCCGGAAACTCAGGCACTTTGTCTACATCGAACAGTTCTTTAGGCGCTTCCGGGGCCAATTTGAACCGGATAGGCAGGGTAAATTGCATTTTTACAATTTTACCTTCTTTCACAGCAGGCTTCCATTTCGGCATCGTGGAAACAACCCGGATGGCCTCCGTAACCAGATCAGGATGGTTTGGGCGCGTCGCCACTTCCTTGATATCGCTGATGCTGCCATCTTGCTGCACGACAAAATTCACGACAACCATGCCTTCTGCATTGGCCGCTTTGGCCGCTGGTGGGTAGGTCACATTGTCGCTCAAGTATTGCATCAAAGCCGCTGTGCCGCCCGGAAATTCGGGGTCAGCATTGTCGGATGCCGTCACGCCAGTTTCAGCGGGCTTGCTTTTAACAGGATCAACAACTTGAGCCATGGCCGGTGCCTGTCGGAACAAGAGGGCAAAAAGCAGGGCTATCGGTACTGCAAGCCCGAATTTGAGCGCCCGGATGGGCGATGAGGTGTTTTTCGTCAACATAACGAGTCTTTGTTTAAGTGGTGATTGAAAAAAATGATTGGCGAATGCAACCGGCATTTCGAACTGCGATTGCCCTATCAACAACAGGCCATATTGTTTTTTATCGGATACGCGCGACGCAGCAGCATCGGCTAAGTATTCATGCACGGCGCGCAAGGCGCGTTTGTACCAATGGCTTAATGGGTGAAACCAAAACACCACACAGAGTATTTCTGCCAACAGCACATCGGCGCTGTGCCAGCCCCGTGCGTGGGCGCGTTCGTGCGCCAGGATGGCGTGCTGGGTGGCGCTCCCCTGCGATGTCTGCTTTGGCATAAAAATCCACTGGAAAAACGAGAAGGGCGTTTGAGTTGCTGTCGTATGAACAAGTCGTGTGCCATCGGAAAGTCGCTCGTGGCTACCGCGATGAATCATAATGCCCAACTTAATCAGCCCCCAAAACAACCGCGATGCCAGGAGCGCAAAGCCAAGCCAGTATATAACCCACAGATAGTCAATGTCTTGCCACTGGCTTGACACCGTTTCCACCTGCTGCAAGCCAACGGTAAATACGGGCATAATCATCACCGGAGCTACGCTTTCATATACCTGTTCGGCTGGGATGGCCGCTAAGACAATCCCCAATACCAGCGTGCCGAGCAAGTAGGCCCGGTTGGCCCGAAAGAAGGTTTCGTGGCGCAGGAGCCAGGTGTAAAGCAGGGCGAAAAAGCTCCAGGAAAGGCTAAGTTTAAGCAGGAAAACCATTTTTATGAGTTATGAGTTATGAGTTATGAGTTATGAGTGATGAGTTATGAGTTATGAGTTATGAGTTTGGACAGCGTTTGTTATTTTCTTTGGAATTGTTTTTTCAGCACCTGAACTATGAATTGAATAAAGGTGCTGAAATACACGAGCCAAGCAAAAGCACAAGCATCGTGCAAACTCATCACTCATCACTCATAACTCATTCAAGCATTCGGATTAGTTCCTCCAGTTCTTTTTTACTCAACTTTTCCTCCGTGGCCAAATGTGACACCAGGCGCGGCACCGAGCCATCAAAATAATTGCGCAACAAATCACCCAGGGAATTGCGACCGTAATCCTCTCTGGCAATGAGCGGAAAATACTCGTGCGTTTTCCCATATGCCTTGTGGCCTACAAAGCCTTTCTTTTCCAAGATGCGCACCACACTGGAAATGGTGCTGTGCGGCGGCTTGGGTTCCGAGCATCGCTCGAGCAAATCACTCACGGTGCCGCGTGCTGCATCCCAAAGGAGTTGCATCACGTCTTCTTCTGCTTTTGTTAGTTTCTGCATTTTAAAAAAGGTTTCAGGTTTCAGGGTTGTTCGTTGTTTGTTGCGTGCCCGTCGTAGCCTTGGCGTAGGAGGGTTCGTTTCCGAGCCTTTGGCATTTCGTTGATTTTTAGCGCTATCCACTCAGTTGCGGGCAAAGAGAGTCCATTCGTTCCCTTCCCTTGAGTTGTCCTGCTGTAAGCATCCGTCCACGTATAAGGCGCTGAAAGCACAAATGCGGAGCATCCCGAGATACTTCCACTTTTGACGTGGACAGATGCTTGCAGCAGGACAACTCAAGGTAAAGGATAAAAAAGCCGCCCGATTGAAACCAACCACAAGCCCAAGAACAACGCGAACGAACAACTATCAACGAACAACGAACAACCAGTAACGACACAAAGGTGCAACGGGTTTTTTGGTTTTGCAACTATTTTTTTAGTTATTTAACGTATTTTTACGTTATGCTTGATTCTAAAGGGTTTCTAAGGAGTCTATGGGCCTTCTGGAGCGACCTTTACAGCAGTAACAGCAGCATTTTTTGTTTTAACGCCTTATTCTTTTAACACTACCGCTGTTTTATTATGACTAAAATTCACTACGCCCAACTGTTTTTTCCGATTGTCCTCGTGCTTTTGATACCCAGCCTTTCTCATGCCCAAGGCTGTGTTGCCGTTCGCCCGATGGGCTGTGGCGGTGCGAATGCCAATACTGGCACTTTTTTGATGGATAAAGGCGATTGGCAAGTAGGTGTTTTATACCGATACTTCGAATCCTACAAGCACTTTAGGAGTGATTCTGAGCAACACGAGCGGGTAGAACTGGGCACCAATGTCATCAACGATGCCAATTCCATTGATTTTAGCTTGAGTCATGCTTTTTCGCAACGCCTGGTCGCAACCGCCACGCTGCCGTTCATTTCCTATGCCCGCTCTTCTTTGTATGAGCACTATGGCAACAGCATCAGCGCGAATCCGCAACAACTTCGCTTCAGCACAGCTGCCAAAGGTATTGGCGACCTGCGTTTGTCAGCTTCCTACTGGCTGCTGAATCCTACTAAACACCTCAAAAGCAACATCGCGCTGGGACTGGGACTAAAACTACCCACTGGCAACGCCAATGTGATGGATAGTTTTCACAAGAGGAAAGCCACCGATGGCAGCGATACTGTCATCGTAAAAGCCGTGGATCAGTCTATCCAGCTGGGCGATGGCGGCGTTGGCTTTACCCTGGATGTACAGGGCTACACCGTTTTATCCAAGCGCCTTTCCTTGTATGTCAATGGTTTCTACATGTCAAATCCGCGGGAAACCAACAATACCATACAACGCGTCCTGTCAGCGAGTTCCAAATTATCCGATACGATCAATCAATTCCATTCTGTAGCCGATCAGTATGCTTTCCGGGGCGGCGTGAGTTATGTATTGTGGCCATCGAAAGGATTGGTACTTAGCTTGGGCATCCGGGCCGAAGGTGTACCTGCCAAGGACTTGATTGGCGGCAATTTGGGCTGGCGCCGTCCAGGGTACATCATCTCGGCAGAACCGGGGCTTTCCTGGCAAACGGGTAATTTGGGTGTCAACCTGAGCGTTCCTTATTCCCTCTACCGCAACCGGATCAAAAACGTGGGTGACTTGTCTGATCCCACTGGAAAGGCCAATGGCGACGCGGCATTTGCCGATTATCTGGTCAACCTGGGTGTCACCTACCGTTTCGCAAAAAAACATAAAATGGCAGAGCACATGCCTGTTTTTAAGGATGTGGCGCCACCAAAAGAATAGATTTAGAAAATCAATGTGTTGTCGAGCCGCTTTCTGCCAGGGAGAGCGGCTTTTTTTTGTGGGATTTAGTGTTTCTTGCAGCGAAAACCTCGTAGGTCTAAAACCTCAGAACCTCCCCAAAAAAGCGCTGCTTTTTTGGGGAGGTTCTGAGGTTTTAGACCTACGAGGTTTGTCACATATCTCTTGCGCCATGAATCAACGCCTTGCTTTACTTCTCCTCCTGCTGTACACTGCTTGTCAAAACGACACCCACCACACAGAAACCAGGGTAGCCTTCCGCTACAACCAGCACAACCCCATCACCTCCCTCGACCCTGCCTTCGCCCGCACCCAGAACAATATCTGGGCCATCGATTGCTTGTTCAACAGCTTGGTGCAACTGGATGATAGCCTGCACGTAAAACCTTGTCTGGCAACAGATTGGAGTATTTCCCCGGATGGCCTGACCTATCGTTTTCGATTGCGCGACGATGTTTTTTTTCACGACGACCCATCGTTTCCCAATGGCGGCAAAGGCAGGAAGCTGGTTGCCAGCGATGTGGTGTACAGCTTTCAGCGGCTGCTGGATGTGGATTGGCCCAAGCCGGGCTCCTGGATTTTTAAGGGGCGGGTAGCCGAAACAGACGCCTTTACAACGGAAGGAGACTCCGTATTTGTGCTGCACCTGGCCAAGCCCTTCCAGCCCATGCTCCAAATTCTGACCATGCAATACGCCAGTGTGGTGCCGCGTGAAGCTTGCGTATTTTATGGCCGCGATTTCCGGCGGCATCCCGTCGGCACCGGGCCTTTTCGTTTTAAAGTATGGGCCGAGAACCAGGCATTGGTGCTGCTGAAAAACGAACATTATTTCGAAACCGATAGCAGCGGACAACGCCTACCCTACCTCGATGCTGTCAAAACTACCTTTATCAGCGACCGCAAAACGGCGTTCCTGGAATTCAAAAAAGGGAACCTCGACTATTTCTTCGGACTGGAAAGCTCCTACATCAACGAACTGCTGACATCGGATGGCGACTTGCAGCCCGCCCTGGAGCAAGACTTTTACTTTTTGAAAAACCCCTACCTCAACACCGAATACCTGGGCATAAAAATAGATGCTGCGGAGAAACAAAACCCGCTGCAAATCAAAGCCCTGCGTCAGGCGCTCAACGGCGGTTTCGACCGCGCGCAGTTGCTGCGTACCCTGCGCAACAACGTAGGCCAGCCCGCAAATTCCGGTTTTGCGCCCCGCGGCCTACCCTCTTTTGACAATGAACAGGTACCCGGCTACACTTACGATCCTGCCCGCGCCACCCGCCTCCTGGCCGAAGCCGGATTCCCGCGCGGCAAAGGGCTTCCGCCCATCACCCTGCTGTGCAATGCTGATTACATCGACCTATGCACCTTCATTGCCCGGCAGTGGGAAGACCTCGGGGTAAAAGTGAGCATTGAAATGACGGAAACAGCGCTCCTGCGCGAGCGCATGCGCAACGGCCAGGCTCCTTTTTTTCGCGCTTCCTGGATTGCGGATTACCCCGATGCGGAGAGTTTTTTGACTTGTTTTTATTCGAAAAATGCCGCGCCGCCCAATTACACGCATTTCAGCAATGCAGCTTTTGATCGGCTATACGAGGCTTCTTTGGGGGAAACGGATGATGCGCGGCGTTATGCCCTGTACCATGCGATGGACAAGATTCTGGTGGAAGAAGCGCCTGTCGTGTTTTTATTTTACGATGAAACGGCGCAGTTTGCCCGTCGGCGGGTGAGCGGGCTGTCGCGGAATGCGATTAATTTGTTGTCGTTGAAGCGGGTGCGGGTGCGACGGTGAAAGTGTAGTTATCCAATCAGGCAATGTTTGGCCAAATTCGGCAGCAACAATCGGATTTCACCTTGGATATTCTGAAATTAATACAGACCTAATGCCTTGAGTTTATTAATAGCAACCTGGACACCTCCTCTTTCGTTCATAAAGAGAATTTTGCCTTGGCGATCAAGTAAAATGTACTTTGGAAAATCTATAACTCGTGCGAAAGTACACACGTCGCATTGCTCTTTTACAGTTTCATCAACGGAACAATTGCCGCTGATGCAGAATGACTGATGAGGGGAAAGGTTGTTTTCTCGGATAAAGGTCAATGTACGCCCCAGAAGTTCTTTCTTGAACACAAAGGGGTAGTGAACCATTTGTACTTGCCTCCCTGCTTCCAAGTGTTGATCTAATGCATTTAAATCCGGTATTTCATCCCTACAAGGATTACACCATTCCCCCCAAAAATGCAGTAGAGTATAGGGTTTCTCCCTCCAATGAATGGAGCTCCCATCCATCATGTTCTTATCAGTCAATTTGCGAAGCTCAATCATGTCCAGGTAAAACCCTTCCTTGTATCCATTGATCTTATCACCTCCCAACTGCTCAAGAATTAGGGTATTATCACACAAGTCCAGATTGGTAAGTCTGTAATAGATACCTTTATAAAGAAAAGGCTCATTGAGACGGAAATGAAGGATGGTATCTTTCGGTGTGTGCTGATAAAGATAACACTGAACGTTGTGTTGATGAGTTCGTATGTCGATTAATAAAGTATCCTTCCCTAAGAGGTAGTTTAATTGATACTTCAACAGGTTTTTGACGCTCATGGTCACAAATTTTTCTCCTTCATAATCTATTTGGATTTCGAGTGGTAACATAAATGGGCAGGGTTGGCCATCCTTGGTCAACATCAACTCTCTCATTATGAGCGTGGGCTTGTTAACTGGAATAGTGTCCACTTTTTCCTCCAAAAAATTATCATCACCATCTGCATCCATAATAAAAGCTATCTTATTTCCTTGAAGGCGTTTAAAAAGCACACTTCTTGGGTAGGCGTTTCTGCCTTGGACAAAAAGAGATGTCAGGTAAGGCTCATAGGGTAGTACGAATTGAGCATAGAATTCTATGTATTGATACCCTTTCGGAGAAGTGGCTATTATAGAGTCTGGCAGGTTTTTTACATTGTACGGATTACTGACAATATCGGGAACAATAATTCCGGATGGGAGTGGGTAATCATATTTTCTTACAGTAGTAATTGTAGGAGATTGGCTGTGTAGGTTGCAACTCACGCAAAAAGTAATTAATACTATAATATTTAGGTTTAGTAAAGTCTTTGTGCTCATAATTTGAAGGTTTTAAATAGCCGCATAGCAATGAGAAAACTTTGCCATCACTATGCGACCATCAGAATGACTACCGGTAATTATCTGTATGCAAAGGTATTGCTCCTGCCCAACAGGTTATGCCAGTTGCAGTGCCACCGGTAGGAAGTGACATAGTTGAAAGTGCACAATGATCCCCCGCACATGGTACTTGGCCAGTACCGGATCCATCTGACCATCCACAGGTCAGGCTTTCCGTAGTACCAGGACTACCAATCACCAGAAGAGTGGGGTCGCTTCGATCTATAGCAGGAGAAGGTACTGAGATTTCAGGCACACTGGCGGTTATTTTTTCATCTTTAGTACAAGACGAAAAGGCAAGCCCGGCAACAATTAAAATCAGAAAATTTAATTTCATAATTGATATTATATGTTTAAATTGTGAATAGAAACTTGAATCTGTAGATGCGCCAATGTGTTGACAGCCCTTCTTTTTTCTTTGCAATAGTTAGATTAAAGAACAAGATATAGTGTCGTTTTTGGATTAATGCTCCAAAAAGACAAAAATGGCGTGTTCAAGCAAGGCCAATTGATTTAATACACATAAATGAAATGGCGACTGATCCCTGTTTATTGGGATAAAAACGAAAGGATTAAAGCGTGTGGAGTTTTGCCAAGAATTGGTCGGCAAAAACTTGCAAGGCGCAATACGAAAATATTGCTAGAGGATTAAAACCCAGATTAAAACAAAACACACGAATTAAATCTAAATATAGTGGTTTGGTTTGGTTTGGTTTGGTTTTAAACTCTGTGTTAACAGACATTTAACATTAATGCCTCGCCATGTCTTCCCTAGCTTCACAAAGCAGTAACCCCAAGCCCCGTAGCAGGTGTTGTCAGCTTCTGGAAAAAAACCTGCCAACCGAATTCAACTTCGATTGGCAGGTTCCAAGTCCCTTCTTCAAGGCTATGCTTCCAAACGATAAAACTACTCCTTCACCACCGGCGCCGAGTACACCTTATCTCCTTCCATTATCTTCAGGAAATACACGCCTACGGGCGGATTATTGGCGCGAATCGGCTATCTTTGTGAAGAATTATGATAAAGAGTGCACAAATTCCAGTCATCCGCAAGCACTTGCTTTGGGAATATGAATGGGAAAGCTTTGACTTTTCCCGTTTGGCAACTGTCGTTATTGAGCGGGTTATTGAACGGGGCAATCCATTTGAGTGGCAGGAGATTGTGAATTTCTATGGGGTTGAAAAAATTTCCAGCATTGCAGAAAAGAGTACCCGCCTCGATCAAAAGCACAAAAATTTTACACAAGTTTACCTTCAGTCCGGCTTTATCCATGATCTTCAAAGACCCGAAAGTCATTCTTCCTGAAACACTTGATCTGTTACGCCGAATTCAACAAGATGCATTTTTCGACGATTTTTTTCTTGTTGGAGGTACGGCGCTTGCACTACAAATAGATCATCGCCTCTCCATTGATCTGGATTTCTTTACGATGCTGCCTTTTGACAACCAGCAAGTGGAAGGATATTTATTAGAACAGTACGGGTTTCAAACAGATTATGTCGCTATCAGCTACTAAGCATCCTGAAAAGGTCTTTTAAGCATATCGTAGAAAAAAACCCACCAACCGAATTCAACTTCGATTGGCAGGTTCCAAGTGCCTTCTTCAGGCTATGCTTCGAAACTATTCAACTACTCTTTCACCACCCGCGCTGAGTACACTTTATCTCCTTCCATGATCTTCAGGAAATACACCCCCGCAGGCGCGTTGGAAATATCAATGCTCGTTCCCGGATTCTCTTGCGTCAGCACCAACCGGCCCATGTTGTCGAGCACTTGCACGGCATCGGCAGCCACATTGCGGAGCTGGATTTCGCCGGTTGTCGGGTTGGGGTATAGCTGGATGTT
>JBBRWA010000169.1:0-13199 GCA_038246345.1 Chitinophagales bacterium | reverse complement strand
TTCTTTTCTGTTCAGCGGCAATACGCAACTTGAAAATGAAATCACGGTTGAAGCTGGAGCAACCTTGCTATTTGATGCAGATGCCGAAATAATCTTATTTGGAAATGCTTCCACTACGGCCAAACTCTTCGCCAATGGAACACCCGCAAAACCGATTCTTTTCAAAGGTGCCAATACCACCGCCGGTTACTGGAGAGGCATAAAAGTAAATAAAGGACTCGCCCAATTTTCTTATTGTCAAATTACGGACGGCGGCAAATCGGGCACCAGTCCCAACAATGGTATTTTCTACATTACCCAAGCGCTGGGTAGTGTAAATGTAACCATTCAGAACTGTACGGTGGGCAATAGCTCCAACCACGGCATTTGTATCCGGACGAATACGCTGGCGAGTGTTGTACAAAGCAACAACCTGTTCAGCAACATCGCAGGCAATAATGTGCACAGCTGGTGATTTGTAGTTCCTAAAGTCTTTTCTTTCCCTGTAGTTTTTTTGCCCGCAAAGTCGATGGTAACGTCGAACTGAAGGAATTCTATAACCTTTTTCAAATGTAAAATTATGAACGCGAAAAAATGTTTTTTTCTCGTTGCGGCATTGTTATGCCTGAACAGCGTGTGGTCCCAGCAGGTCGTGGACAATATCTGTATGCAGGTTATCGGCAGCAACGGGCTCAGTACCAAAAAACTGGGCAAGCAATACGACGCTACGCTGGGTGAAGTGATGGTATCTACCCTCGCATCAACAGATGGCACAACGGTTGTCACCCAGGGTTTTCACCAGCCAGAATGTGGGCTCACGATGGTCAACACCAACGATGCGCTGGCCGACTGGCAATTGGGTATTTACCCTAATCCTACATCATCGATGCTGCACATTCAGTATGCGCATCCGGCAGGCAACACGCTGGATGCCCGGGTGTGGAGTACTACCGGTTCGTTGATAGCCGATTGGCAGGCAATGCCGCCGTTTTCGGCAATTGATTGCAGTATGTACACTGCCGGACTCTATTTCCTCGAAATCAAAGACCCTGCTACAGGGCAAGTAACCCTTCTCCGATTTGTAAAAACAACATTTTAAAAAAAAATCATTATGAAAAAAACACATTTTTCCATGCTTCTTCTGGCGCTGCTTTTCTGCCTGAACCCACTGTTCGGTCAAGCGCCCCAAGGGTTTAACTACCAATGTATTGTGCGCGATGCCGCCAATGCGCCCGTCACCAACCAAACGGTGACACTGCTTTTCTCCCTGCGCAGTGGCGACCCTACTGGCCCGGTAGAATACGCAGAAAGCCACACCATCAATACCAATGATTTTGGTTTGATCAATCTCGTCGTGGGGCAGGGTACGCCCAGCAGCGGCACCTTTAATACCATCAACTGGGCCGGTGCCTCCAAATATTTGAAAGTATTCGTGCTGAATGGCGCAGTGGCGACCGAATTGGGCACCACCCAACTGATGAGCGTGCCCTATGCCCTGTTTTCGGGGAATGGGGGTGGTGTAGTCGGACCTCAGGGGCCCGCTGGTGTGCAAGGCCCGGTCGGCCTGACCGGTCCCGCAGGTGCTGCTGGATCTCAAGGCCCGATTGGTTTGAATGGTTCCGCAGGTGCTGCTGGATCTCAAGGCCCCATTGGTCTTACAGGCCCCGCAGGTGCTGCTGGCCCTACCTATAATGCCGGCACAGGAATAACGATTGTTGGAAACACCATCAATAATTCAGGTGATGTTTCTAATTCCAACGAATTACAAACAATTTCACTCTCCGGAACGGTACTCACGCTCTCCAATGGTGGCGGTGCTGTAACGCTTCCCTCTGCTGGCGGTGGCGACAACTGGGGTACACAAACGGTTGTTACTGCAGCAACATTTAATGGACAAGGTACCACCGCCAATCCGCTTTCTTTGGCTCAAAACGGAGCAGCAACAGGCGAAGCACTTGTTTGGGATGGCAGCAACTGGATTCCTCAGGTTGTATCCGGTACACCAGGGCCAGCAGGCCCCATAGGTGCTACTGGGCCAGCAGGACCTGCAGGTGCTACTGGTGCTGTCGGGCCGGCAGGACCAACCTATTCCGCCGGAACCGGAATCAGTATTTCCGGAAATACAATATCAAACACAGGAGACGCAGACAACTCTGTTTCCAACGAATTACAAACAATTTCACTCTCCGGAACGGTACTCACGCTCTCCAATGGTGGCGGTGCTGTAACGCTTCCCTCTTCTGGCGGTGGCGACAACTGGGGTACCCAAACGGTTGTTACTGCAGCAACATTTAATGGACAGGGTACTACCGCCAATCCGCTTTCTTTAGCTCAAAACGGAGCAGCAACAGGCGAAGCACTTGTTTGGGATGGCAGCAACTGGGTTCCTCAGGTTGTATCTGGTACAGCAGGACCAGCGGGCCCACCAGGCCCTGCTGGCGCAACTGGCGCAGCAGGCCCGATTGGTTTGACTGGTTCTGCTGGCGCAACTGGCGCAACGGGTCCGATTGGTTTGACTGGTTCTGCGGGAGCAACGGGAGCAACGGGCGCAACGGGCGCAACGGGCCCACAAGGCCCGATTGGCTTAACCGGCCCTGCGGGTTCCTATACGCCGGGTACAGGCATCAGTATTGCGGGTGGCGTTATCACCAACACAGGCGATACCGATCCGTCTAATGATATTATCAATTCCTCTGTTGCCGCTGGCGATGTTTCGGGCACTTTCAGCAATCTTCAAATTGCGGCCAATGCTGTCGGAACTGCCGAACTGTCTAACAGCGCTGTTACTGGCGCTAAAATCGCGCAGGCAGGTGCTACTACGGGCCAGGTACTGCGATGGAATGGTACCACATGGGCACCCGGTACAGCGGGCGGCGGTCTTACCCTGCCTTACAACCAGATCGTTAGTATTGGTGGGGGTATGGGCGATGTTTTCCGCATTGAAAATACAGCAGCAGCGACTTCTATTGCCGGTGTTTGTAATACGGGTATTGGGGTTTTTGGTGGCTCAACTTCCAATTACGGCGGCTATTTTGAATCCAACACTGGTACTGGCGGCTTCTTTTCCTCTCTGTCAGGCCCTGCTCTTGTAACGGATGCCGGAAACGTAGGGATCGGAACTGTCAGTCCGCAATCTACGCTCTCCGTAAGTAGTGAAGGAGGTGTAACGGATATGCAGGTGAATTATTTCGGTAGCGGCGGTAGTATTGTCGCATTCGCCAGCGCAAATGGCACCAAAGCCGCGCCAACGGCTAAAGGCGCCAATCAACCATTATCAAGGCTTGATTTTCAGGGATATACCGGTGCAGGATTCGGTGCTGGCGCCGCTATTGCTGCCACGACTACTGAAGCTTGGAGCGCCGTAGCACGTGGCACAAAATTAGACTTCTCCACCACGGCCAATGGCTCATCGTCACCAATAAGCCGGATGATCATTGAGCAGAACGGCAGCATTGGTGTTGGTACCGTTCCGCAAGCAGATATCTTATTTACTGCCGGAACCAATACAACGAATAAAGTGGGCGCTGTTATGGGCCGGTTGAGCAGTACCGGAAATGCGGTCTGGGGTGTTAACAATGGAGCAGGAACAGGTGTTTTTGGTGTATCCAATACAGGTCCTGGTGGTGCATTTGGTTCCACAACAGGATTGGCACTTGAGACGACTAACGGTAGGGTCGGAATCGGAACACCCACCGTTGCGGCAAATGTGAAAATGCAAATCAACCATGGCCCGGTACCCGGTTTGCTCTCTTTCGCCAGAATGCTGAAACTGCACAACTCCAATGCCGCACCAGGTGGCAATTCTGGTATTGAGTTTTCAACTCAGGGGAACAACAGTAAATGGCTCACTTCAGCGTCTTTCGACCCGACCGTCGCAGCCAATTCAACCTTCAACTTTGTGTATGAGCACGGCAATGGCAATCCGAGCAGCCCATTCCCGCTCACCATTCAGGGTAATGGCGCAGTAGGGGTAAATACGACAGTTATTGGTAATTATCAAATGAAGATTAAACATGGGAGTTTTGGCCTCGACCTGGAAAATGCTGCCGGCGACGATTGGGAAATGGTAACCGCTACTGGTACCGGCAACCTGAATTTGTTTTTTAACGCAAATTTCAGAGGAGTATTTAATTCCGCCACCGGTTTGTACACGACCAGCGACCGCCGTTTGAAAACTGATATCAAACCATTCCGCACGGCATTGCAGGGGCTTATGCAACTCAACGCAACCGATTATGTGCACGTCGATAATGCCAGAACCGGTAAACGTACCATTGGCTTTATGGCCCAGGAATTGAATGATGTATTCCCTGAGGTAGTATTGCACGAAATGGCATCCGATCGCAATCCGGACATTTACATGGTCAATTATGGGTTGATGAGCGTCATTACGGTGAAAGCTATTCAGGAGCAACAAGTCCAAATAGAGGCGCTGAAAAAAGAAAATGCCGCAACCCGCACAGCATTAGAGGCCATCCAACAGAAAAACACCGATCTGGAAACCCGATTACTACGTTTGGAGGCTGCACTCGAAAAGGCCGCTGAAAAGCACTAATCCACCTGAAATATGCGAACATTCCAATGGGCATGGGCGCTCGTTATTTCCGCACTCCTTTTGTCTGTACAGGCAAAAGCGGGTGCGGAAATCGCGCCCCGCGATACTTCTTTTTTCAACAATACGATTTGCCCCGGACAATCCTTGTTTATCGCGGGTACTATTTTTGATGCGCAAAATCTAAGCGGGAAAGTGGTTTTGCCCGGCGCCAGTTGGGATGGAACCGACAGTGTGGTGGTGGTTGATCTTATGCTTTCACCGCCAGTCACACAGGTAATTGAAGCCAGTTATTGCAGCAACCAGGCATTGGTGGTCAATGGTCAAATTTACGATGCCGGACATCCTTCGGGCATGGAATTGCTGCCTGGTGGCGCCCTGGGAGGCTGTGATAGTTTAATCCTCATTGACCTGCATTTTCTGTCGCCGGCGCAGTTTCATTTGCAACAAACAATATGCAACAACGATACCGTGTGGGTGAACAATCAGGCGTACGACCAGTATTATTACCTGGGTATGGAAACCGTGGAAGGCGGGGCCGCCAATGGATGCGACAGTGTCATTCTGGTTGATTTGACGGTGTTGCCTACCGCCAGGGATACTTTTTTGTCCACCTTATGCCCATCGGCATTCATAAAAATCAATGGAACGACCTACGATGAAGAACACCCGGAAGGAATTGAAAGGCTGCCCAATGCTGCCGCTAACGGTTGCGACTCCCTTATTTATGTCCAAATATCTTTTTTCGACCCGTTGGTGGAGCCTTATTTTTTAGGCGAAGACCTGTCCGTGGGTTTGGGTGAACCCGTATGTATCGCGGTGCCCGAAGATTTGACCACCTCGTCAATTGAGTGGCTGCATGCATCCCTTTGCCCGGATACCGTTTGTTCGTCCGTGTGCTTCTGGGCAACGCGGACTCAATGGGTTATCTGCACCATTATCGATGGCAATGGTTGTTCGTTTTCCGATTCTGTTTTGGTTGAAGTATCTGAAACCCGGCCAGTTTACATTCCGAATGTGTTCAACCCCGATGGCGCACCGCCCAACAACCGGTTTCAGGTATATTCGGGCATTCCCGGTACGCGCATCAACTGGCTAAAGGTTTGTGACCGGTGGGGCAGTCTGGTTTACGCGGCTAAAGACGCCCTTCCCGATACCGAAAACGCTGGTTGGGATGGCATGATCCGTGGGGCGTTGGCGCAACCCGATGTGTACACCTACGCCATGGAGTTGCTGTTCCCCGGTGGCGCGAAAGAGATTCGGAGCGGCACGGTGACCGTGGTTCGATGACCGGTATTTTGTACTTTGGCGTGATACGATCGAAATGCTTCAATAAGCTCCCGCTGCTACGCTGCGTTCATGCGTCTGCCCTGGGGAGATGGAGCCTTCGCTTTCGGGGCGAAAGAATGGATCAAACCGGTTCCTTTAAGCTACTCGGCGGGTGCATTTTTTGAGGAAGGCGGCATCATTACCGTCAAGGCATCCGGGATAAGCACAGCTTTAACTTCTTTAACTTTCCCAAGATATTCTCCATCGACCTGGAAATGTACTTTTTTAGTCGAGTGCATGGATAACGCATTCGTCTGGAAAATTTCAGTGTGATTCGAATCATACGTTGTCCGGAAAAAAATCACCTTTAATATTTCACGAACAGATATTTTTTTAATAGCAATTACTTCAAAAAGGGCATCATCCAATTGGCCTATTGGATTGATGACAGCACCGCTTCCATATTGTGTAGCATTGGCGATTACAATCATTTCAGCCTTTATTTTTATCGTTTTTTGAGCTATCTTTAGCGCTATTTCCATCGGGGGGGTCTGCCATAAAACTCTTATAGATGCCATCAGGTAGCCCCACATGCCACGCACCCGCTGGCCTTCAAATATTTTCATGGCATAGGCATTGAGTCCGATATCGCTCAGGTGGATGCACAAATGATCATTGATCTGTATGGCATGGATTTTTGCAGGATTATTTGCCAGCAGTACCTCTAATGCCAGGTTGGGGTCGTTGCTAATACCCAGTTCCTTCGCAAGGCCGTTTGCAGAACCTGCCGGCAAGATGCCCAAAGCGATGTTTTGCCCTAATAAACAAGCGGCTACAAGTTTCACTGTCCCGTCACCCCCAACGGCAATGACTTGATGGGGTGCGAAAACACTTATTTTATCCTTAAGTATTTGTAGATTACAATCTTTTGGAAGATTAAATAACGCAATGGTATGCTTGGTTTCGGCAAAATAATCGCTGATTATTGTATTCCAGTCCGTCGTATTATTGCCGGAGACCGGGTTGATCACAAAAAGTAAATTTAAATTATGGGCTTGCCTCATTGCGCGTTTAATCTATTACCTTTTTGGAATGTAACATGAAAAATAAAATTAAGCGTGGTGTGGTAACGGTGAAGGTATACCATGGATATGGCCATGAGCATAACCTTAACGTCTCTGGACACGTATTAGCGGGCAAACCGACAACTCCAAGCAAATACAGCAACAATCCGATACGCAACATTCTACACCTGGTTAAGTTGTTCCTGGTTAAGCCAGTACCTTTTGTACCCCTGCGACTCCATTGGGAAAGCCAGCAATTTCAGACAAAAACCGGGAAAGACGGCTTTTTTAAATTTGAGTGGGCATCGAACACCATTGTGCCTGCGGGGTGGCATTCCGTCACGGTAGACTTGCTGGATGCCGCGGGCGGGGTTGCGGCTACAGGTGTGGGGAAAATTTTTGTGCCCCATTCTACCCAATACGCCTTTATTTCAGACATCGACGACACCGTACTGGTTTCTCATTCTGCTACTACCGGCAAAAGGCTGAAAGTATTGTTTACTAAAAATCCGCGCAGCAGAAAAACATTTGCCGATCTAGCCCGGTATTACCATTTATTATCCATTGCGCATACCGAAGCGTCCGTATTTAACCCCTTCTTTTATGTTTCCAGCAGCGAATGGAATCTATATGAAGACCTCAATGAATTCTTCAAACACAATGAACTGCCCAAAGGGGCATTTTTATTAAGTCCGATAAAAAAATGGCATCAGTTATTTAAAACGGGACAGACCAAACACCAGGGCAAATTAATCAGGATTGTAAGGATCATGGAAACATTCCCCAAACAACGGTTTGTTTTATTGGGCGATAATTCACAAAAAGATCCGGAAATATATGCAACTATTGCAAATAAATACCCGGACAATGTGGTCGCGATATACCTCCGGAACATTCGCGCTAAAAAGGAAAGGTCCACCCGGATTCTCCTGGAATCAATAACAAACAAATCAATTTATACCTGTCTATTTAAACATACGAATGAAGCCATTGCGCATTCCAGGGAAATTGGGTTGATTGAGTAGACTGAGAACGTTCGAATGTACGACGTTAGGAAACATTTTCGTATATTCTTTGCTCTCGATTTATTTTTTTTTCAATTTGTTAAGTTGGCTTACGAGGATATATAATTTTGTATTTGGGTTGTGTGTATAGAACCTATGATCTACATATTGACTATCCAATGACTTTGCCCATTCAATAGCCTGTTCTTCGTTCCCGTATTTTTGTAAAATATCATACATGTCTACACGATTTTTTGAATATTTAAAAGGCAGCCCTATTCGCTCACTAAGCCAGCGCTCAATTCTCGGTTTATAGTCCTCCCTTGTCATGGGTGCATTCACAAATTCTAAGTGTAATAAATACCAAAGTTCAAAAGCTTCATTAGACCACGCACAGTTTATTTTGCGTCTTTGTTTTTCTCCTTTGTTTATTGCGTTATCAAAATTTGCTTCAGGAAAACTGTCTCTATCAAAAACCGCCCAAGTGTGGTCAAATTTTCTCCCATTCATAACTATTTCTTTGTACGCTCTTATTTTATTGGCCTCTTCAATCAATGTTAGTGTATTTTTGCCTTCTCCTTCTATTTCAATGTAATCTATGACTCCTAATGGCAGGTTTTCTTTTAAAGATTTGAAGTAATTCGGCTCTGTTTTCTCGCCTTCACATACAATCAGGTAATATTCTCGTTGAGGAATTCCACCCACTTTTCGTTTTTTTTCTTCACGCGCAAATCTCTTTAATAAAGCGTTGTCTATCTTTATTTTTCGTGCCATTGTTCTGATAGTTTTTCAAAGTTTCCAAAATATGGGATAGCGCCATATCGTCCATTTATATAATCTTTTTCAAACGATCTGTCTTTTCTAACTTTGCCACCCTTATTATACTCTACTAGCGAATATATATCTGATGACCCAAGCCTGTTTTTTTCGACAAAATAGATTTGATCTCGCCTTAGGTTGCAGATACTTAATATATTAGTATCATGTGTGGCAAATATTAATTGTGCTCCCTTTTTATTTATTTCCTGACTTTGGAAAAGTTTAACGATTGACAGCGTTAAAAGGGGATGAAGTTTAGCATCTAGTTCATCGACTATGAGTACTCCGCCATCATTGAGCGTGTCAAAAACAGGGCCAGATAAGTCTATGACTTTGTTTGTACCTGAGCTTTCTTGTCTGCGTGCATCAAAGTCAATTTCTCTTATAAAGTTTTGATCGTCATCAAATACTTTGTGAACGGTACTTAAGGTTACTAGTTTTTTACCATCCAAGTCAGTGATTACTTGCTTAAGTATATCTTCCGGAAAATCAGTAGGAAGTTTTTTAGGGTCAAAATCTTCCTTTTCTAGTTTGATTTTATCAAAACCTAAATCTATGCCTATAAAAAAATTAGTTAATATTTCATTTAGTTCTGGATTATCAAGCATTGCAAATGTAATTCCTCGATAGGGGTCATGGCTCAGTCCAGAAATAATATTGAAATTACGGAACCATTTCATTATTATTGATGCAGTATGGCCGTTAAATTGATCTACTACACTTAAAAACAGGGCATTATCTCTCGTCTTTTCTTCCAAGTCTTTGCCTTCTGGAAAATTTCTCATTACTTCAATTCCTTCCGGGACCCTTAAAAAAAGGGGCTTTTCAGTTTTTTTCTCTGTTGCAAAAAGCCATTCTGAATGAATCGAATTTTTATCTGCTTCGAAACCATACCGAAATTTAATGTTTTCCGTCCAAAAAACAACTTCATAGAAGGTTGGCTCATTTGCCATTCTCGTGTTTAACAAAAAAGGATCGTAGGGAATTTCGCTAACTGAATTTTTGCCAAAGTTTTCTACAACAATCCTTTTCATGGTGCTTATCCCTCTTAGCAAATTGGACTTGCCAGCAGCATTAGCACCATAAATGACAGCAGAAGAAAGAAAACTATAGGTAGCTTTTTGAATTAAGTTTTCCTTGTGGTCAGAAATGGGAGCTGGTTCCAAGCTAAGCATTTTTCGCTCCGAAAAGGATCTAAAGTTGCCGATTGTGAAGTTGAAAAGCATAATTATGAGAATTTTTCTCAAATATACGAGAATTTTCTGACAATTCTTTTCTTGAGAAAATCTCTCAATTTATTGTTGCCCTCATCGAGAACAACGCTTATTCCTCAACTCCCCCCACGTACCCCCAATCGCGCGTTTATTGTTCTGCACTGCCGGAACCTTCCATTTTGAATTTAACCGTCGTTCCAACAGGCGCGCTGGTGTACACTTTCATGGATAGGGTATTCAACGTCGTGAAATCTAGTGCCTTGTCCGGCAGTTGGCGTATGAATATGGGAGTTCGATAGTCCCATTAATTTAAGGTTTTGAGCAACCTCAATCTTTCCTTGTTTTGCGCACCTGGAGCAGTTGCTCAACCTCCTGAATACCGGATGTTTCGATGGTGACGATCATGATTGGATGATTTGAGGTGTAAAGTTAGGGTTTTTAAGCTGATTTTGAAAGTGTTGGCTTTGATAAACCGTTACCACTGCTAAAATGGCTGCGCTTAATCAGCTACGAAAAGTAGTGCATAGTTGGGCGACTTCTATCTCTTATGATGATCATCAATGGTTTGCTTGATTTCTGCTTCGGTTTTTTTTGTAACTTTTGTAACTTGCGTAATAGTAAAACCCTCTTTATCCATTTCAAGAATCAACTCAATCTCTTTTTTAATTTCACCTTTCTTTTCTGCCAACTCAATCTTTCCCCGCTCGTCTTGCTCCCGCATTGCTGAATAATCATACGCATCCAATTCTTCTTTTGTCCAGGAATGCTTGTTGGCACTGTGATACGCTGCTTTCAAGCCTTCGTCGTCCACGTTATCTGGAATAATTTCCAAATTCTCAGCCTCTTTGATAAAGTATATCCATTTATCGGTGATTTCCGTAAGGTTGGCAAGGGGTGTATCGAACTTTGGCAACTCAATAAAGTAAAAATCCATGTCTTTGATAATCCGCTCGCCGTCTTCGACATCGCATACGGCATGATGCGACAGGTATTTAGGTCCTTTGGTGAAATGGAAATCAAATATCCCGATAAAAATAACTGGACGTAGTTGAGTGTAGAGTTCGCCGCTTTCGATTTGTTGAGAATATTCCTTGCTGGCGTAATAGAGCAACCGCTTGTCCAAACCATCAGGCTCGGCAACCTGCATCTCGATGATGTACGTTTTGCCTCTTTTATCCTTAGCCTTCACGTCAATAATAGATGCTTTCAAGTTTTTGATAATCGGCAGTTGGTAGGGATTGAGTATCTCCACGTCGGCAATACGGCTACTGTCCTCCAACTTCATCACAGCGTTGAGGAAGGAAATGAGGATGATTTTCTTGTTTTCGTTGCCGAAAATCTTCCGAAAAGCGATGTCATTTTTGATATCTACAAACTGCTTAACCATGTTTTATACAAAAATACGGCAAATCCTAATGACTTCCAGGGTTTGCTACAACTGTTTAAAGGTTGCTCGCCAACACGAGTTTACTGCCAGCCCAAACCGCCCCGCCATTCCTGACTATTCGTGCTACGGTAGCACTCGTATTGATGCCATTGGGCTGTGGGTTATTGATTACGGTTGCGGTTCCGCCGTCAAAGTTGATGAAATCAGCGGTGAGGATGGTGGTTTCAAAATTTATGGGGAGGGTTTGGGCATTGGCGAATGTGGGGGTAAGGAGCAGGATGGATAGGGGGAGTATTTTCAGGGTGTTGTTGTTTTGTAAAAACTACGAACATGTTGTCAGCCATGAAGTATTTGGGCGATCTATTTATTCAGACCCAATTTAGCAGCCAGGCTTTGAATTTCCGAGACAGGGAGTCCTGTTAATTTAGATACAATTTCAATCGAAAGTCCTTCCAATAGACCAGCCTCAGCAATCTCTTCGTCTCTGCTTTTTAAGGCTTCGTTTACGGCAGTTGTAATTTCAAGTTTCACCGTCTCCACAAAGCTAGCATCACTCCGCTGACCTTCCATATACCGATCATATGCTTTGCGATCATCTGGGTCTAATTTCAAGATGTCGAGTTTTTGACTGGCAGCCTTCAAACCTTTGGCCGTGAATTCATCTTTAATCTCCGCCGTTTTCAGAAAATATATCCACTCGTCCAGCGTGTCTTTGGCGACATCGTTAAAGCGGTTGGTTTTTATCACATAATACTCGTGGTATAAGTCCGACACCGCTGTTTTTTTGAAAAGTTCTTTTTGCTTTTCGGAAAGTTCAAGCTCGTGGTTGCTGTGGATGCCGATAAATGCTGTCGTCCCATGATAAACATAATCGTCCCCCTGGCCAAGGTCAAAATAGACGATATTAACCGAATACACTTTTTTGACTTGTGAATACGGTTGGCCTTCGGCGATATGTTCGACGATAACCTTCGCTGTGCCGTATAGCATCCTTTGGAAGTAGTCTGCCTCCCGGGTGTTTTGGATTTCGACGATGACTAATTCGCCTTTGTTGTTCTCCACCAGAATATCCACCCGATTGAACTTGTCGTCCTCCGTTTCTTTATTCCCTTTACTTTCAAGGATTTGTTTTATCTTGAAATCTTCATGGAGCAACTCGGAAAGAAAGCCCTCCAAGATGTCAAAGTTTGCCTTGTTGCGGAGTAACCGCTTCATTGCCCAATCGAATCGAACCAGTTTCTTTGCCATTGTACAATATTTTCCACAAAAATACACAAAAAGTTTCAAATAAATGGCTGTTGTGGAATTCAATCTACTTGCTCTCGCCCTTGATGGATTTTATTAAACTATCATGGATGCGGCTGATTGCATTCTACCATGGCCCGAATTAAAGGCCGTGGTGTAAAATATTGTCCTGCACCGCTTTTTCGTCTTGTGCATTGGATGTGTTGTTGCTCATATTTTCTTTTGGTGCATTCTTCCAATTGGTCAATCCCATATTCTCTTTGGAGGTATCGACTCTGGCAGAAATGAGTTCGGCTGCGTTTTCCCTTCCATTGCTCCGTGTGGAGTGGTATGTTCCAAAATGGAACTAACCACTTCTTCTTGCAATTCGCCTGTTTCAAAAATGTTTTTGAGATGCTTGGTGATGGCAGGACGCTGCACCCCAAACAAGTCAGCAATTTTTTGTTGCGTGCGCCAGATGGTTTCGTTTTGCAAATAGATTTCCACCTTTACCTTTCCGTTGGGAGTGGTGTAAAGTAAAATTTCATTAAAACCTTCTGTTGCTGTGTTTTTCTTTTTTGCCATTGTTACTGTTTCATTTTTACCAACGCCCTTGTTTTACCCAACCAGTACTTCCCACGCATTGGACACCGTCGTTTGGACATCTCGTTCTGCACTGCCGGAACC
>JBBRWA010000168.1:0-13244 GCA_038246345.1 Chitinophagales bacterium | reverse complement strand
CATAGAGATTACGAGTGCCAATCCCATGGTCAATCCCATGTTGCCTTGCTTCAAGGATTCCTCGGTGAAGCCAAGGGACTTCATCCAGGGCCCTCCGAAAATTTTCGGGTGATACCAAATGAACCCAAGAAGCATTGGAATCAAACCGCCGATGAAAATTGCTAAATACGAATTCATAACAAAATAATTGAGTGAAAAAGTTAGAAAATAGGGCAATGTAATTGGGCGCAATGTAAAATGATATTTGTCAATTATTATATTTTCTACCACAAATTCATCGGGCAATTATTACTCCTAATCTTGAAGGGGCATATTGGGAGAAAAGAGGGATTCAGGCGTTTGTATTTTACTAATTGGTCGAACGATGAAAAATCGTTGGGACCAAATAGCGCTTGTCTGGCCACTTTTAGTGGTCTCAACGAATAAGTAAAGACGAATGGAACCCAATATTAAGAGAACTTTACTTTCTTTGTCGGAGAAAGGTAATTGTTCATTGCAAGCACAACACGGATGTTTTGGCTACAGCCCGGGCAAAATTGTACCTTTGCCCTAAGAATATTGCGCTCCGAATTATATGAAGTGGCTCATCAACGAAGCAGTTAAACGCTATTTGAACATGCGCATGAAGCGTATAGAGCACTATATGCTGCATCCAGAGGAGACGCAGGAGCTTTGGTTGCGAAAAATTATCGACCGTGGCCGTACTACAGAATTTGGAAAGCGCTACGATTTTGCCAGCATCACTTCGGCAGAAACCTTTAAATCAAAGGTGCCTTCCCATGAATACGACGACCTGAAAAACGACATCGGCCGCATGATGCACGGTGAAAAAAACGTGCTGTGGCCCGGCGAAGTGAACTGGTATTCCAAAAGCAGTGGCACCACCAGCGATAAAAGCAAATTTATTCCCGTCCCATACGGCAACCTGTTCAATTGCCATTTGGCCGGCATTTGGGACTCCCTTGCCATGCTCTACGCCAATAAGCCTGATATGGCCGCCTTTCAATACAAGCACCTCGTGGTTCCAGGCAGCTTCCAACACTTGCCAGAATACCCCAAAACGAAGCTGGGGGATGTCAGCGCCATCCTGGTACAACACATGCCAACTATTGGGAAAATGTTCTATACGCCTGATTTTCAGACGGTTTTGCAGCCCAACTTTGAAGAAAAACTGCATAAAATCGCCGATATCACCAGCAAGCAAGACGATATTGCCCTATTTGGCGGGGTGCCTACCTGGCTCATAGTGCTGTTCCGCATGATCTTGGAAAAAACAGGAAAAAATAACATGTTGGAAGTGTGGCCCAACCTGCAAGCGTACATGCACGGCGGTGTCAGTTTCGAGCCGTATCGGGAAACTTTCAAGGCGCTGATACCGAGCGACAAGTTTGTGTACCAGGAAATTTACAACGCCTCAGAAGGCTATTTCGGCGCGCAATGCGACTTGGGACAAAACGACATGCTGCTGCTGGTCAACAACGGTGTTTTTTACGAATTTGTGCCCCTGGAGGAATGGAACAAAGAGAACCCTAAAACGGTGCTGCTCTCGGATGTCAAGCTGGGCGAACTGTACGCCATCATGATTACGGGCAACAACGGACTTTACCGCTACCTCCCCGGCGATACGGTCGTGTTCACTCGAAAATATCCCTTCTGCATTCAAATTGCAGGCCGTACCAAACAGTTTATCAACGCATTCGGCGAAGAGGTGATGGTGGGCGATACCGACAAAGCCCTGGCAGATGCCTGCCGCAAACTAAACGCCGTCGTTTCGGAATACACCGCCGCACCCGTCTATTTCTCCAGCGACCACAACAAAGGCGGCCACGAATGGGTGATCGAGTTTGATAGAGAACCTGCCGACCTGGCGCTGTTCAGCCGCGTCCTCGACGAATCGCTGCAACGCATCAACTCCGATTACGAAGCCAAACGCTACAAAGGCATGGCCCTCGAACCACTTTCGCTGCGACGCGTGCCACGCGGTACCTTCCTGCGTTGGATGCGTGCGCGGGGAAAATTTGGAAACCAGAACAAGGTGCCGCGCCTGGCGAATCATCGGCGCTTTGTGGAGGAGGTGGTGCGGTATCAGCTGGAGGTGTGATAATCTGAGGACTCCACCCGAAGAAATTATATTGGACAGCTCTTGGTGGTGTAAAGTAGATAGGTATCTTTGTATTATAGTCTTCATAACGCCTCCCAGATGGTTTCACTCAATTCTGCCCTGCCCCTCCCTTCCTTTCAAAGGCAATAGGTCTTCAAAAATTGCCCTTAGTAGACATTTATCCTGTTTTATGTATCTATCCTTCACCTGTCAACGCTGTTGACAGTATCACTTTAATATGAATACCCATGAAACACGCTACCTTAATATTTAAAAAAGAGCTTTGTACTGAATTGGGAATATCCCGATCAACACTTTATCGTTGGATGAAAAATGCTGGAATAAGCTCCCAAAGAGGGTTGATTACGCAGGAGGAAGCCAATGAAATTCGCAAAAAGGTATTATCAAAAGCCGAAGGAGACGAAATAGAACGAAATGAGACGAAACGGCATTACTTATCTACGGTATTTTTGTGTCTGTTATTAATAAAATCGATTTCTTTCTTTGACATTTTAAACAACGAATATTTATGCCAAACAAAAAATTAGTACCCGTATTATTGATTCTTTTCCTGTCACATACTTTTACGGTATTTGCGGCGAAGAACTGTGAATGTGGTGAACATGCAACAGGAATCACCACATACACAACAGGAGGAGATGATTGTTGCAAAGACACTCCAGGTGCAAACGGAATGCAATACACTTATGCTCAGGAAATGGTGTATGGGAAGAAACAGGCTCCACTGTTGTTACAGGTACTGCTGCACAAAATGCAGGCTGCCCTCCATCAAGTTTTTAAATTTCATTTATGAAAAAGCATTTTGCAAAAAAGCAGACTGTTTACAGCTGATTTGAACCCAAATTTTTACACTTTAAAATTACCAAAACATGAAAAAATCATTTTTCTTATTTTTTATTTTGATTCTTTTAGCCTTTGGCTGCCAACAGAATCCCCCCGTAGATACCCCTTCGATGATCAATAAGGTGAGCGCTTCAAATATTGCCGCTGGGGTTATCCCTGCTGGCGTAAAGATGCATGACTATGTATTCAACCCTCAAAATTATTCTTGGAAAGAGGTGGATGCCTATTATCGAAATGAGGTGTTGGTAAAAAACCGTAATGATTCCTATTTTAATAATTTAAGGAAAACGACAATTGGTATATTGGTGAATCAGTTTGATTTCTTAGAAAAAGCAGATTTAAAAGAAATTGAGTTTTATGCCAATGAATTGCAGGCAGTTGACCTTCCAGACCCAAATGTTTTTATAAAGGTTATGAATCGCCTAAAAGATCAATGGCCTTCCACTCAAATTGCTGCTGCATACCAAAGTCTTTACAATAAAAATATGAAATTTATCCATGAAAAACTCAATGACCCACAGGACTATTTAGGGAAGTCTGGAGAGTCCTGGGAAAAAATAAAAGGATTCGCATCAGCGGAGAAATAAATAATTGCTACGGGAAGCTGGAGTTAGTAGCCCAGCTTCCCTGCTTTTCTAGTTACTCCCGCATATCAAACCTTACCCAATCCACCGCCCCAACAGCCTTGGAAGGCGCCTTCTCATTTTTTAGCACGAAATACACATCGTGAAACTTACCGTCGCTCGTTGCCACCAGCGCTGCATCCACCGTTACAAATTCCATCAGCTTTCCACCATCTTTCGCCGGAATATCAGCTTTGCCAATCAACTTTCCTTTTGGTGAGTCCAGCCAGATTTCCACCCTGCCACCGCCGTACTGGAACTTGCTGTCGCTCATGCCAATGCCCAGGGCAATGCTGTGCACGCCCGTCAAATCGGTGTGTTTGAACACAAAAAACTCATTGCTTTTCAACTCGTTGAGCACCACCGTGTCGCCATTAAAAGGGCGGTAGGTACGTACCTTGCTCGACATGCTATCTGCCTGTTCCGCTTGCTGGTAGGCGGGGCGCAGGGCGATGGTCTCGCTGTTTTCTAGCGGCAACTGGCTGGCACTGCCCCGGTCGCGGTAACTGGCTTTGAAAATAAACGTACCCGCTTTTGGCTTCTGTTTCGGGTTTTTTGGTGGCGGTGGCGCCAGTAGGTAATCCCCGGCGACAGCCAGCGCTTGCTTGGGTTTGGGGGGGCTGCCAAGTGAAAGAATCCAACGAACCATCTCCCCCGCATCTTCCTCGGAAATTTGTGGGTGCGCACTCATCACTGTTTGCCCCCAAACACCTGCACCACCTTTTATGATCTTTTTCGTGAGGTTGCGCACGGCAAAATCATCGTTTCGGTAGCGCTCGGCAATGGCCTGAAATGCAGGGCCATTGACCGCCCGATCCTCGGCGTGGCAGGTTTTGCAATCCGAGCGATCCATCAGCAATTTTCCACGGGCGTACTCTGTCTGTTGCATGGCCGCCTGGTGCCCCTGGGCGATGCTGGTAATATCAAAGCCCGTTTCTAAATAATCGATGGTCGTGGCCACCGCATCGGGCGGAATCGCGCCTTGTTGCAGGGAGCCGTCTTCGGCATCGTTCACCACGAGTTGGTATTGCAGCAGGGTGCCTGGCTGATAAAAACTGCGGTTTTTCCCAGCAAAGTCCCAGCGCACTTCGGGGCGTTCGTTGCCGACGTTTATTTTTAGTTGCGTTGTTTTCACCGCGCCTTCAATGTCCGTCACTCTCAAGGTCGCGGTGTATGTACCCGGCCTTTGGTACACGTGAGTGATGCTGTCCAATTCGGATTTTTTCTGAGGAATGTCTTTGGACAGCAAAATACCGCCTCGTGCCGTGGCGTGCTTAGCCTGAATGGCCTGAATCGGCGTTCCATCACCAAAATCAAGTTCGTATTGCAGTTTTTCCCCGTCGTAATCTTTTGTTTTTGACATAGAAAAAGAAGCGGCAAAGGGCGCTGCCCCGGCATCTTTTTCCAGTTCCAACACGGGTATTGGCGGGCGGTTGCCCCGCACATAATCTATGCGTGACAAGCGAGCATCGGGGTTAGTAGCAAACCACTGGGTGCCGTATTCCAAAATCCAGATGGTGCCGTTTTTATCGACGATCATGTCCATGGGGCGCGAGAATTTGAGCATTTCCGCGAATGGCTCCATGCGGCTGAAATTGCCCACAGTATCCACGGTGACGGCCATCATCCAGCCCCGCATCCAATCGTAGGTGATGAGTTTGCCATCGTAATAATCGGGCAGGCGGGTGTCTTTGGGATACTTGTCGCAGTAATAAGTCGGGCCAGCCATAGCGTTGCGGCCACCATTTCCAAGCAGGGGAAATTCCGGTGAGTTGCCATAAGGATACCAGATAAACGCGGGTTGGGCAGGCGGTAATTCTCGGCTACCCGTGTTGTTGGGCGAATCGTTGATGGGGTGCTTGGGATCGTGGAGCGGGCCATTTTTCCCGGTAGCAAAATTGTGCTGTCGGTAAGGTTTGTTATCGCCAACAAACAAAGGCCAGCCAAAAAAGCCAGCCTTGTGGGCGCGGTTCACTTCATCGTGGCCTGCCGGGCCGCGGGCGGTATCGGGTTCGCCGGCATCGGGGCCTACTTCGCCCCAGTATAGGTTTTTGCGGCGCTCGTCGTAGGAGATGCGGAAAGGATTGCGGCAGCCCATGACGTAGATTTCCTTTCTAGTTGTTTGTTGCGTGCCCGCCGAAGCCTTGTCGTAGGAGGGTTCGTTGTTCGTTGTTCGTTTGTCAGGCGTGGCTTGCGTTGTTATTAGAGTGTCTTTTTGGGTAAATAAATTACCCGCCGGGCAGGTGTAGGAGCCATCATAATGCACCTTTATTCGGATAATTTTCCCCCGCAAGTCATTGGTATTTGCGGATGATTTTTGTGCATCCCAGGCACTGCGCCTCGTCCTTTCATCGCTGGGTGAGTAACCGTCAGAAGCAAATGGGTTGGTGTTGTCGCCTGTGCTCAGCAGCAAATTGCCATCGCCATCAAATTCGATGCTGCCGCCAGTGTGGCAACATTCCTGGCGTTGAACCCCAACTTTCAGTATTTTCTTTTCAGAGGCGACATCCAGGGTGTCGCCCTGAAAAATAAAGCGGGAGAGTTGGTTTATTGATTCGTCGCCTTCCGGGGAATAATAGAGGTATATCCAGTGGTTGTCGGCGTAATGGGGATCGACAGCAAAGCCCATCAACCCGTCCTCTTCTTTGGAATACACGGGCATTTTATACACAATATTAATGAGCCCGGTCGCGGGATCAAACAACTTGATGTTGCCGCGCCGCTCGATGAACATGATTTTTCCGTTGGGGAAAATATCCAACTCCATTGGCTCGGTCAGCTCGCTGGCGATGACGGTTTTGGTAAAACGGGTAGGGTCGGGCAGCTCAGGGGTTCGGCACGCGCTGTAATTAAGGCGTTTTTTTTTTCCGATAGCGTAGCGGATACCGCCCAGTACGTGTTCCATGAAATTGAATTCACTGTAGCTCTCTTTGGTATGGCCCAGGGCGGTGTAGAATGCACGGCCGCCATCGTATTCGTGATACCAGGAAGCTGGGTGGCAACGCGTCCCCCCCCCCTGCCCCCCCGAGGGGGGCGGGCAGTTTGTACCACCTTCGTAACTCGTTTCATCCAAGCTCAGCAGCACCGTCACGTTCGGGTTCAGGTTTTTAAAATTGTACCACTCATCGAAGCGCTTCCACGTATCGCCTGGCAGATGCTTGGTAGCGGGGTGGTCGTGTTTATCGATGTTCAACGTGGCTTCCTGTTGCTTGGGGTGACTGCTGAAATAGGCTCCAGCCAGTCCGCCATACCAGGTCCAGCCGTACTCGGTATCGGTCGCGGAGTGTATGCCTACGTAACCGCCGCCAGCTTGTATATAGCGTTCGAAATCAGTTTCCTGCGCCGGGTTCAGCACATCGCCTGTGGTGCAGAGAAACACGACAGCACTGTAGCGTTTCAGGTTTTTGGCGTTGAAGTCTTCGGCATCTTCGGAGGTGTCGACAGCAATGCCTTTGGCTACGCACAATTTGCGCAACGCATCTGTGGCAACCGGAATGCATTCATGCCGATAGCCTTCCGTTTTGGAGAAAATAAGAATCCGTGGTGGGATATTGTTGGTGGAGCAATTTGGCAAAAAAAAGGACAGGGCTACGCATGGGAGTAGAACTCTGAGAAATTGTAGCATGGTGTGGTTGAATTTATGGCGCAAAGTAGAAAAATATTTAGAATTCAAAGCGCACCCAATCCACCCCAATCACCCCCTGCCCCTGATTCTGTAAATTCCTAAAAACAAAATATAGGTCTTCCAAATCGCTTTTTTGCGCTGGAATTTTCAAGTCAATGCTGCGTTCCTCAAACACCATCTTCTCCGCATTTTTTGATTCAAACTGCATCGTTCCAAGCAAAGCCCCATGTGGCGAGCCGAGGCGTATATCCAGGTTTCCGCCTGCGTAGGGATGCGCTTTGTCTCCATATCCAATGCGCAACTTCAAGCTTTTCAGTCCCGTCAGATCCACCGCTTGAAATGCAAACCAAGCATTGTGCTTCAATTCGCTCAGCACCTCGCTGTCGTTGTTGGCGGGCTTGTAATTGCCCACGCCATCGCGGCGTTTGTCGCATTTTTCGGCTTGCAAGGTGGCTGGGCGCAATACCAGGGTAGCACCGTTTTCCAGACTGGGCTGTCCCGAACTGCCCTTATCGCGGTAGCCGCCGCGCAGCACAAAAGCACCCAAAGGGGCAGGCTTCCCATCTTTTTCGGGCTTTAAAATATAATGGCCTTGCAGCGGCAGCGATTGCAGCGCCTTTGGCGGGTCACCCAGCGCCAATATCCACAGCGCCATCTGTATGGCTTCTTCTTCCCGGATTTGTGGATGCGGGATCATGGCGGATTGTCCCCAATTGCCAACACCGCCGTAGATAATTTTTCGGTAAATGGCAGGTACAGCAAAGACTTTGTTGTCGCGGTAACGCTCAGCCACGGCCATAAAAGCTGGTCCATTCACCTGCTTGTCCAATGCATGGCAACTTTTGCAATCGGAAGCATCAACAAGGCGCTTGCCTTCCGTAAACTTTTCCGGGGCGGTGTTTTGCTCCGTTTTGTCTTGAAGCACCACCGGATTTATGCCTTTATCAAAAAAATCAATGGAGCTGCTGACGGCCTCGGCTGCGATACGACCGTCAGCCAGACTGCCGTCTTCGATGTCTTCCACCGCCAAACGGTATCGCAGCGTGTCGCCTGGTTTGTAAAAGCTTTGGTTGCGCCCCGCCAAATCCCAGCGAATGGAAGGGGGCTCATTTCCAATCGCCAAGGTTATTTTTTGGCTGGAAAAGGCACCGGTTTCATCGGTCACTTTCAGGGTGGCTTCGTAGGTGCCGGAGCGGTAGTGTTTCGTTGTTCGTTGTTCGTTGTTTGTTGTTCGTTGCGCGTTGTTCTTGAGAATTGGTTCGGAGTTGTAGGGATTTTCTTTTTGGGTAAATGTTTTGACTTCGCCATCACCAAAATTCAATTCATAGGTTAAGTCTCCGCCATCGTAGTCTGTCGATTTTGACCAGTCAAATGTGATGGCTGTACCCGCTGCTGCCGCTTTTTTATCCGTTTCCAACAGGGCAATCGGCGCACGGTTGCCGGGCACAAAATCAATGCGGGAAAGTCGGGCATCTTCGTTGGAGCTATACCATCGGGTACCGTATTCTAGGAGCCAAAGGCTGCCTTTTCGGTCGAAAAACATATCCATGGGCCGCGACAACTTCACGGAATCCGCGAATGGCTCCAGGTGATTGACATTGCCCAGACTGTCCATGGTCACCGCCATAAGCCAGTTGCGCATCCAATCGTAGATGATCAATTTCCCATTGTAATAATCGGGGAAACGGCTCGCGGCAGGGAATTCATCCGCGTAAAATACTGGCCCCGCCATGGCATTGCGGCCGCCAGAACCGAGGATGGGAAAATCCCGGTTTTTGCCATAAGGATACCAGATAAATGCTGGTTGGGCTGGCGGCAAATCCCGCACACCAGTATTGTTTGGCGAGTCATTTACCGGATGATTCGGATCGAAGTACGGACCTGATTTTTTGTTGGCAAAATCATAGTCGCGGTAAGCCTGGTTGTCGCCGATAAAGTAAGGCCAGCCATAATTGCCTGCCGATCTAGCGCGGTTGATTTCGTCATGCCCCATGGGCCCACGGGCCGAATCTGACTTGCCAGCATCGGGACCGATGTCGCCCCAGAACAGAAACTCCCGCCGCTTGTCGTAGCTGATGCGGAAGGGGTTTCGGCAGCCCATCACGTATATTTCGTTGTTGGTTGTTCGTTGTTGGTTGTTCGTTGTTGGTTGATAGTTGTTCGTTGTTGGTTGTTCGTTGTTCGTTGTTGGTTTCGGAGCGTTTGGTCGTCTTGTGGTTGTTGGTTGATCGTTATTCGTATTTTTTGGCTTGGCTTGGGTGGTTATTAGGGTGTCTTTTTGGGTAAACAAGTTGCCAGCAGGACAGATGTAATTGCCGTCCGGCAGGGGCTTTATTCGCAGAATTTTACCCCTTAAATCGGCGGTGTTGCCAGCGCTGCGTTGCGCATCAAATGCTTTTTTGCCGGGTCTTTCGTCTGTTGGGTTAAAGCCATCGGAAGCGAATGGGCTGGAATTGTCGCCCGTGGCCAGAAACAGGTTTCCCTGGGCATCGAAAGCCATACTACCTGCTGCGTGGAAACAATCTTTGTGGCCTACCGGGATGGTGAGCAGCACTTTTTCCGAAGCGCGGTCGAGCGAGTCGCCTTGAAAAACGAAGCGGGAAAGCTGGTTCATGGAATCGCGCAGCGACGAATAATACAGGTAAATCCAATGGTTTTCCGACCAGTTGGGGTCTATGCAGAGGCCGATAATGCCATCGCCCATTTCGGAGTACACGGGCAGCTTGGCCACCGTATTCAACAGCCCCGTTGCCGGGTTGTACAATTTGATTTGCCCATGTCGTTCGATCATGAGAATTTTATCATCGGGCAACAGCGCGATTTCCATGGGTTCGTCCAGGTCGCTGGAAATCACGGTTTTTACAAAGCGCGTTTGATCGGGCAGGCGCGGCGTTCGGCAGCGCTCATAGTGCAAGGGACTGTTTTTTCCGATGGCATAGCGAAGTCCACCCAACAAGTGTTGTTGAAAAACGGGATCGATGTACGCGTCCGGGATATGACCCAGTGCTGTGTAAAATGCCCTGCCCCCGTCGTATTCATGGTGCCAGGCGAGGGGATGTGTCGATTGGCCTTCCGGCACCGTTCCTCCGGTATAACTGCTGTCTTTTACGGTGAGCAATACCTGCAAATCAGGTTCATAATTCCTAAAATTGTACAGCTCTTCCTTCCAATTCCAGGCCTGACAAGCGAGTGCTTTCACCGCCGGATGCGGGCAGTTTTCCGGAGTCAAATCTACCGTTTGAATAGCCGGGTGATCTTTGAAATAAGCGCCAACCAATCCGCCGTACCAGTGCCAGGTATATTCCGTTGCTGAAGCCGAGTGCACGCCCATAAAGCCGCCGCCAGCTTGTATATAGCGTTCAAAATCAGCTTCTTGTTTGGCATCCAGCACTTCGCCGTTGGTATTCAAAAACACCACAGCAGCGTATCGTTTCAAGTTCCTTTCGTTGAAATAAATGGCGTCTTCGGTGGTATCGGCCAGCATGCCGTTTTCGGCGCATATTTTTACCAGAGCATCTTTTCCCGCTTCGATGCTTTCGTGTCGGTAGCCATTTGTTTTGGAGAAAATGAGGACGCGCGGGGGGTTAGGGGGGCTGCAAGCATGGAAGAGGCAAATGGCAAAAAGGCAAATGGCAAGTTTGCAAATGGCAAAAGGCAAAGGGCACGGAGCTGAGAATTGGCGCATGGTGGGTGTTGTGAAATATTTGCTAATGTAGGGCAAGAAATGAAAATTGTGGCATAGACCATTTTTTGCACATAGTGGGGGTTTCCAAACTTTCAGGATTTGCCCATGTTTTTAGTAAGAAGGATCAGTAAAGGCTGAATTGGTCATTACTTATTCAGGCTTGTGTCAAAAAGGGCTGTATTGAAAATGTCGCCAAATTTCATTTCGATTTTCTTGGTGAAGACCTTCCATGTTTTTAAAACCTGGAAGGTCTAACGCTCGAATAGAATTAAATTTTGTTCGCTACGCCAGTCCAATAAGTATAAAAAAATGCCTTGCCTATCTTTGTTGACAGACATGAAAAAAACTATCTCGCTTTTTTTTGCGGCAATTTGCCTAACCAGTATTTCGAGCGCTCAGCCCAACATGATTCGGGTAAAAGGCGGCACCTTTGAAATGGGTGATACCGCGGGAGATGCCGATGAAAAACCCTTGCATCAAGTACTTATCACGGATTTTATGCTAGCGGCAACGGAAACCACCTACCAGGAATTTGAAGCATTTGTCCGCGCTACAGGCTATGTAACCGATGCCGAACGCGGCGAAGGGAGTTATATCTGGGACAGCCTGGGGTGGCATATTCGGTTGGGTGTGCATTGGCGGCACGACGCGCTGGGAAGGACAATACAGAGCAGCAATGAATATCCCGTGATCCACGTCAGTTGGAACGATGCGACCCAGTATTGCAATTGGTTGAGTGAAAAGCAGGGATTGATAAAAGTGTATGATTTTCAATTTGACAGCTTAGTCATCAATTTACAAGCAAACGGCTATCGCTTGCCCACAGAAGCGGAATGGGAATACGCAGCAGCAGGCGGAGCGACCAAAAAAAAAGGCCATTTTTCTGGCAAAGGTGCTTTGGGCTCCCTGGCTTGGTATGCAGCAAACACCAACCACGGCCTACAGAAAGCTGCCCAAAAAAGCCCCAACGCACTGGGTATTTCCGACCTTAGCGGCAATGTTTGGGAATGGTGCCACGATTGGTACGACAAGGATTCATATAAACAGCACCCCAATTCCAATACTTTTGGCTCAAGCACGGGCAAAGAAAGAAGCATTCGGGGCGGCTCCTGGAACAACAATGCCCGGCACTGCCGCGTAGCTAATCGCAGCAGCCGGTTTCCTGATTTTCGGGATGGGAGTATTGGTTTTCGGGTGCTTAAACGTATTTAGAGTTTTCAAGCACATAGGCACATAGAGACATAGAAAACATAGCTTAAAAGGCGCCGAGCGCCAAGTCACATTACCCAATTATCAAATAAAATTACGCATGAAGACATACAATTGGGGCATCATCGGCCCAGGCCGCATCGCCCGCAAATTCGCCCAAGACCTGAAGCTGCTGCCCAATGCCCGGCTTCATGCCGTAGCCTCCAACTCCGCCGAGCGCGCCGCCGAGTTCGCCGCCGAGTTTGGTGCCACCCACGCCTACAGCCGCTACCAAGACATTGGCAACTGCCCCGACCTCGATGTTGTGTACGTTGCAACGCCCCATATTCTTCATTGCGAAAATACCCTGCTGTGCCTTGAAAACGGCATTCCGGTGCTCTGCGAAAAACCCTTCGCGATGAATACCGAACAGGCCCGCCGCATGGTATCCGCAGCCCACAAAAACCGCGTGTTTCTCATGGAAGCATTGTGGACCCTCTTTATTCCCGGTGTCCGGCATGCCTTCGATTTGGTGGACCAAGGCGAAATCGGCGACCTGCACACCATAAAATCCGATTTCGGGTTCCATACCACGTTCGACCCAAACTCCCGGCTTTTCAACAAAGCCCTGGGCGGCGGTTCCTTGCTCGATATCGGTATTTACCCAGCCTTACTTGCCCTGGCACTTTTTGGAAAACCCGCCGACGAGCATATTTCCGCCAACGCCACTTTCGGCCCTTCAGACGTGGATGAAAGCTGCGTTTTTACTTTCCAATACCCCGGCAAACGCCTCGCGCTCAGCCATTCCACTGTGGCAGCCAATACGCCCATAGAAGCCATGCTGTACGGGACAAAAGGCACCATCCACCTGCACCGCCGCTGGCACCACGCTACAAAACTGACGGTGTCCAAATACGAAGACAAGGAAGAAATCAAACGGGAAGTGGACATGCCCTACGAAGGCTGGGGCTACCACTTCGAAGCTGCCCACGTGATGCAATGCCTTGAAAATCAACTGCTGGAAAGCCCCGTCGCGCCGCATGAGCTGACGCTGGATTTGGTGGAGACTTTGGATACTATACGCGCTAAAGTTGGACTTGAATATTGAAGAGAGGGGTTTCAGGCTGTCAAGGTTTCAGGTTGTCAAGGTTTCAGGTT
>JBBRWA010000167.1:0-13252 GCA_038246345.1 Chitinophagales bacterium | reverse complement strand
GTGATGAGAGATGAGTGAGTGATGCGCTAGGTGAAGGTTCCTTCGAAAGCGGTGGCTTCGAGGCTGGTGGTTATGGTTTCGCCGGCCTCCAATCGCAGCCACTCGCCGGCATCAATGCCTTCCTGGGGATTGGGCCGCCAGCGGTTGGTCCAGGGTTCCGGGGCAACAGCATAGGCGCTTCCCCACCAGGGAGCATCCTGGGTGCCATAGCGCTCCAGCCAGTACCATAAACATTTAAAGACCCGGGCATCCCAACGAAGGGCGAAGCCGACATTTTTCTCCTCATTTTTTATAGCGTAATAAGCCTTTTCGTCAAAGTTATACAGATAGGCCAGGTCGCTGTAAGGCGCCGCCGATTCTGGATGCACGATACTGGCATCGTCTGCTTTGCCATTGATATTGATGGCTTTAGGAAATTCTGTCTCTATTCCCGGCTGAAACCGGCGGTTTGGGGGCATGAGTGGTTCGGCCAAAAAGCTGCGGGCGTTCGTATAGATTTTCGCCCCCTCTTTTACAAATGGCAACCCGAAGGCAATGTGCTGGCCCCACACCAAATCGAGGTGCGTGCGGGCCTCATTGCTCACTTTTTCATCAATAAAAAGGGTCGCTTTGTCCGCTTCCAAGGTCAGCACTTTTTCGATCAAAATGGGGACCCGCAGCGGCCGTGTCCACAACTTCACCGATACGCGTTCGGGAGTGTTTTCCAGTATGGCATACTTCCAGGGCGTTAGGGAGATTTCGCCGTGTTGCCCCAAGGCGGCACCCCGGTAATGCATAGCAGGACTATTGGGCAATATCTCTTGCCAACCGCCATAATAATAGTCCTCAAACTGATTGTCGGTGCCGCGTTGTTGTGAAAAATCACTGTTCGGATTGAGGATGCCTTTCCCCAGCCGCAGCATAAAATCAACGTCTTTGGGTTTGTAGCGAAATTCAAAAATATCGCTGCCGCGCCCCGCCAGTATACCGATGCGCAGGAAGTCGTTTTCCATCCAGATGACGGGCATGTTTTTATACGTCCATTCGTCTGAGATGGTGCATTTGCCGGTCGGGAAGGGAGGGTTGCTTTGCACAGAGATGAGTGATGAGTGATGAGTTATGAGTTATGAGTGATGAGTGATGAGTCCCGAATACATTCGGGGATGAATGGGGTTAGGGCAGACGCATGAACGCAGCGAATAAGCGCTGGCTTTACTGGGACATCTCGCCGGCTTTTTTTGATTTACGATTTACGATTGATGATTTACGATTTTTGAAGTTTATACGCGATTTGTACGGTGCTGTAAATGATTTCTTCGATTTGTGAATATCGAAATTGTTTCCAGTTGGTGTTCGCTGTTGAAAAAGTAATGGCCGATTGCCGAATTCATTTGTCTGCTTTTCGTTTGATTCAAAACTAGACCTCAGCGCAACGCCAACTTCAAAAATCGTAAATCATCACTCGTCACTCGTAAATCAAAATAAATTTTGGCATTTCACTTTTTCACCGCACCATATTCATGCGTCTGCCCTGATGAATGGGGTGTTCTACTCTCTTTCGAGGGCTTGTAACACGCCGCGCATGTACCCGAGGGCATAGGCTTTGCCGGCGTGCCAAGGGGCATTGCAACTCATTTCGGGGGTATGATCTGGTATAATGACCCCATCGTAGTTGTTTTTCTTTAAAATGCGCAGGGCCCGCACCATGTCAATATCGCCTTCATCCACGAAGGCTTCCCGGTAGCGGGGCACTTTGCCCAATACATTCCGGAAATGGATGTACCCGATATTGCCGGCGGCAGAATGTTTGTCGAGCAGGTCGTAAAGATTCCCATCGGCCATTTCCTGCAAGGTGCCCATGCAAAATTCAAATCCGTTGGCGGGGCTGTCGGATAGGGACAACAGGCGTTCGTATTCGCTGAAGTTGTGGAACAATCGGGCAGTCCCCCGCATTTCCGCCAAGGGTGGATCATCGGGATGCGCGACCAAGCGCACGCCGCATTCTTCGGCAACGGGCAACATCTCCTGCAGGAATGCCCGCAAGCGCTCCCACATTTCCGCCCGCGAAACGGCTCCAATCGTACCTGCTGGGGCGGCGGTATCGTAGGTCATATTCCAAACCATGCCGTTCGGAATCGGCGTATGAATGTCCACTTGCTGTTCGTCGAATACCACCGACATGGCGTCGCCACGCCCCTCCGCGCCGCTCGACCAGCCCCAGACCCCGGCGAGGCTAAAGTAGTAGCCCATCACGGGGATGCCCGCTTTGCCGATGTTCCGAAGCATCCACTTTAAATCCTCCATTTGCTGCGGCTTCTTCGGGCCATCCAGTAGGATGTCATACCAGTGTGCAGGATCGAAGTTTTCGATGGCCGCCCAGGTTAAACCATGCGATTCTATTTGCTTTTTGATCGCCAACAGGTCGTCAAGTTCCCAGAGCTTCCCTTCATTGTGGGTGACGCCCCAGCCGTTGAGGTAGTTTTGTGTGAGGGTCGGGCTGTCGCCGCCTTTTACATAGTCGACCAATTGTACCACAATATGGGTCGCGCCACATTGCTTTGCAAAGCGGAAATTTTGGTCGTTCAACAAGCTTTTGTAGAGTCCTAAGCCGAGTTTTGTCATGCTCCAAAGGTAGGATATTTCCAAAAATTTACGCCTGCCGGGGAGCGTTAAATAACAGAAAATGAGCTACCTTCCCAGCGTTTTACAAGATATCCGGAATATGAAAGATTTCATAATAAAATACGGCGTCGCCGTTGGCTTGTTGCTGATGGCAACAGGCACCTTCTCCTCCTGCAAGGATGAAAGCGATGACTTTACCATCGGCAATTTTTATCCGATCGACCCAAATCCGCAAGACACCATTGTTACCCCCATTGATACCACGATAGCCCCACAGGATGTTTGCTGGCAATTGCCCATCACGGTCACAAAAGCAGCCGATTTCAACCAGCTTTTTACTCGGTACAGCGGGTGGACAGGCGGCGACGCGACCTATTCCATTCCACTGCCCGACGGGCGTGTCATGTGGATTTTTGGCGACAGCTTTATCGGTACGGTGAAGGCTGACAGGAGCCGGGTGGGCAATAGTTTTTTGCGAAACGCCATCATGATACAGGACGGCGATCAAATGAACACCTTAATGGGCGGAGCCAATGCTTTTCTAACGCCGAATGTTCCGGGATGGTGGTACTGGCCTGGCCACGGCCTGGCCCATGGCGACACCTTGCAGGTCGTCTTTTTTGGGTTTAAGTCAACAGGCGGTGGGGCCTGGGATTTTGCTTACGCCAGTGTGGATGTCGTCACCTTCCTGTTGCCCAATTTTACGGTGCTTTCCATTGAACGAAAAGTGACCGATCCGCCCGTCAATTATGGCGCCTGCGTGATGGAAGACGGCGGCTACACTTATTTGTACGGATCTGAAAAGGTGGGGCTTAATAAATTTCTACACGTGGCCCGGGTACAGGGGAGGGACCTCAACGGTCCCTGGGAGTATTTCAATGGTACGGCTTGGTCCACCGATCCTTCGGCAAGTGCCCGGGTCTTCGCCAATGTTTCCGATCAGTTCTCGGTATTCAAAAAGGATAGCCGCTATTATCTGCTCACGCAACACCACATCCTCGGTGGCGACATTTATATCTATGATTCCAATAACCCGGCGATTGGTTTTGACCACAAAAAGACGGTGTATTGTACCCCGCAATCGCACGTTGGCAATCTATTTACGTACAATGCTTTTGCCCATACCCAGTTTTCAGGTGCCGATGGTTTGCTGGTCTCCTACAACGTCAACAGCTTTGTTTTTGCCGATTTATTTCAAAATGCCGACAACTATCGCCCCTATTTCGTGCGGGTGAAAGGTTGGGAGTGAGCGAATCTAGTGTACCATGAGATATTACCTGCTACTTGCCTCCGTCCTGTTTCTAGCTGCTTGCAGCATAAAACCAGACGCCAGTACCCCCATAAAAGAACTCAAATACACCGTAATGGCCGCGCCGGAATGGACGCAGCTTTTTCACCGGCAATCGGGCTGGTTCGGCGCAGACGGGGTTTTCTCCATTCCATTGAGTGGCGTTGACAAGGTGGGAAATATCGGAAACCGGGAAACACTGCTCCTGTTTAGCGATACCTATATTGGGGAGGTTGAAGGCAATAAGCCAAAGCCCGGCAACAAAATGGTAAACAATACCGTCGCCATCGTAAAAGGCAACGCCGCGCATCCCGACAGCATTCAGTTCTTTTATAAAAAGGATAGCGAGGGAGCGCCGCAAACGTACTTCGTACCCGCAAACAACAACGGAAAGCAGGAGCATTTCTGGCTCGGCGACGGTTTTGTCAACAAAGCGCTGCACAACACGCTCTACCTATTTGCCTATCACATTCAAATAACGGGGGAAGGGGTGTTCGATTTTATAGAACCGGACGTTTCCATAATAGCCCTTCCAGCAGGCAGCAGGCCGCCGTTTTCGGCACAGCGCCAAATCAAAACGCCCCTGCACATCAATATTCCCGGCCTGGGAGAAGGCAACTTTGGCGCGGGCATTTTGGTGAATACAAAATGGGCCGGAGCGCCGCATCCCGATGGATTCGTCTATGTCTATGCCTGCATTGGAAAGGATAAAAACCTCGTTGCCGCCAGGGTAAAGCCCAAATATTTTGAAGATTTCAAACACTGGGCCTACTGGAATGGAAAGGAATGGACGGCGGATATCACGCAATTGAGGGGAATAACAAACTCGGTTTCAAATGAATTGAGCGTTACTCCGCTAGAAAACGGAAAGTATGCCTTGATTTTTCAGGTACTGGGATTGTCTGATAAGGTGGGTATGCGCATTGGTGACAGCCCTGTAGGCCCTTTCGGCGAAATTCAGGAAATATGGCGCACCCCGGAATGGGATGAAGGCTTGTTTTGCTACAACGCCAAGGCGCATCCCAACCTGTCAAAACCCGGAGAATTGCTGATCAGCTACAATACGATCACTCCCGATTTCTGGAAGGATATACAGCAGAATGCCTACATCTATCACCCAAGGTTTATTCGATTAAAATGGCATTGAAATAACATGAGTCATTCCTGCATTCATCGCAGTCTTCACTCCAAAAAAATAAGGGATGACTCATGTTTTAACCAGCAATTACTTCGGCTTTGCGTTCCAGATAAAGGTCCAGTCGTAAACAATGCCGCCAAAAGCGGTCAGGTCAACCGTTTGGGTCGACTCAATTTTCGTTGCATTGGCCACTTTGATCGTGTAAACTTCTGTCAGGATATCGGTTGGATCGAAAACATTGACGGATTTAATGGTCAGTTCCGTTTCAGTCGCATTCAATGTCCAGGTTGTTGGTGCGCGGAATCCGTCAAAATCACAGGTTCCACCGCCCATGCCGGTAATAGCGCCATAGTTCAACGCAAATGTTCCGTCTACATTGAAAGAATAAAAGTTGTCTTTCTCACAATCAAGGATTTGCTCCGTTTCTGGCTCGGCCAATGAAAAGATTTTTCCAAGTTTCGACTTCCACAGCCAATCGTACGTGGTCAGCAGGTAAGCAACGCTGGGCTCCGTTGTGATAATGAAATCGGCGCTTCCTTTCTGCCCTTTGTTGTCTTCTGCTTCAAATTTGAAACGAATCGGGGTAGAAAGTCCTTCTGTTGACAATACATAATCGTGCGTGTGGGTCAAACCAGTGACCGTCTCCGTGCCACCCGTGCCAAATGTAGCATCAATGGTTGTGCCTTTGTACTTCGTGATCTTCAACGTTCTCAAACCACCCGGGGCTGTAACGGATGCCGTTACAGAAGCTGTTTGGCCAATCTTGCCGCTGAAAGTAGTGGAAGAAAGGGTAACGGTTGGGTTTGGAAAAGTCTCCTCTTTGTCTTTGCAGGAGTTCATCGTGAGGGCTGCTGATGCCAGCAAACCCACTGAAAAAAGATACATAATCTTGTTGTACTTCATGATGTAATAGTTAAGTTTGTGAATGAAATTTGTGTGTGTGCGCACGCAACGAACCTGTTGCGTATTTCTTATAAAAGAGGTTTTGTGGGTTTAGAAGGCGATTTTTTTCCCTCGGACAGGGTTGAATCAAATACCCGAATTGGGCCGTTGTGTATGCCAGCCAAGATACATTTTTTTTCAGAGGATAGCGTCAGGGATGCCAGACTTTTTACGACACCCCGGACATAAAAACCACTTCGATCTGCTGGCATGGGGACAAATCCGCCAAGGCCGTCACCCATTAAAAGCAACCCAAAGCTGGCATCATACCGCCCGGATGAAATATTTGCCGAGAAGGAATTACCTGCTACTACAATATCGGTGTGCCCGTCTGCATTGAAATCGGCGCAGATTATGGCATTTACAGGTGCCAGCTGGGCTATTGTTGGCAAAGGCTGCGTCTTAAAACGCCCGTCATTTTGGATAAAACAGCAGCTTTGCAGGTTGTTGCACGTGCGGGTATAGGCACCTGAAAGTCCTTTTTCCCCGAACATATCCTGCACAGAAGCAGCCGCGTACAGGGAATACCGGGGATATTTTTTTGACAGCCCGTTGATCTGGGCAAGCATTTCATCGCGCTGGTGCATGGGCATTTCTTTTCCCGCGACCATTCGGCAAATAACCTCATCCAAACGACCATTGCTGTCGAAATCCTTGGCGTAGATTTTCAGCGGCTGTTCGCTGGAAGCGGAATATTTTGTGTTCATTCCCACATTGCCCGCTACAAAATCCAGGTCGCCGTCGCCATCCAAGTCATGGATATCCAACGAAGTCCACCACCCAAAAGTATCGGACAAGCCCCATTTCTCTGTCCCATCAACAAGGCTTCCAGTTGCGTTTTTATATACGCTGACGGGCATCCATTCCCCAACAAGCACGAGATCCGGCAAACCGTCCTTATCCACATCTGCCCACTGCGCTGCCGTCACGATGCCCGGTTTTTCCAAAACGGGCGCCACCGAAAGGGTCACATCCACAAATTTGCCGCCATCATTGCGCAGCAAATAACTGCGCGCCGGTAAGGGGTAATTACCCGGCACAGCGCTTCCGCCAACAAATAGATCAAGGTCGCCATCACCGTCAAAGTCTGCTGGTGCCACACAACTTCCCGGCGTGTGCATTTGGGGCAGCGCCTCTTTTGCCCAGCTGAAGACCCCATGCCCCTCATTGAGATACAAGCGATCCTGAAAATCAGCACCCTCGCTGTCCCCGCTACCACCATATACAACGTAAATATCGTTCTGTCCATCCTGGTTGGCATCAAAAATAACAGCCGCTGTTGCTGCGGCACCTGCCATTTCTGAAAGTTGTTTTTCCATGAAATCACCGCCTTTTTTTTGGTAAAAAAGACGCCCAACCTGCCCTTTGCCGCCAACAATACAGCAATCGTCCAGTCCATCCCCATTCAGATCGCCAACCGCGATAGACGGCCCGTTTTCGGAAAAACCGTGCGGCAACAGCGCTTGGTTTTTGAAGTCATTGAACACGTCCGCTTTATGGGAAAAGCGGATGCCATGCCCTGCCGGCATGGCGGTCAGCAAGACTTCCGGCGCGGCACTGCTGCCGGGCTCAACGTGCCATGCCTCCGATTGCTGCAGCGTGAGGGTTTGATTGGCATCAATGTCGGTCAACACCTGCCGCCGTCCATCATTCCAGCGCACTTCCAGCGTGTCTACCGTGGTATCGCTGCCCAAGCCGACATGCAAAATATCCGACATGGAGGACATAAATCCCCTGGAAAGTGATTGCTCCAAATATTGCTTTTTACCGCCCGATTGCAAGAGAATGCTGGCGCCGATGCCGGTATTATTGCCGGAGTATCCTAATAATTTTATACGCAGGTAGTTGTTTTTCAACCTTTTATCTGCCTTATTCTCGTAAATAAAAGCCACTTGGTTGATGTTGTTCACCACCAAGTCAAGATCACCGTCGTTGTCCAGATCGGCATACGCGGCGCCATTGGAGCAGGAAGGTTGCACCATTCCCCAGGCTGCTGATTTTTGCGAAAAAGTAAGGTCCCGGTTGTTTTGGAAAATGCGGTTGGCAAGTGTTTTTCCTTTCAACTGCCGGATCTTGGGCATCAAGTCCTGGTTGGCCTGTCCTTCGCTTTTGAACATAGACAGGGTGTTCGAATAGTTGATAAAATCCTTGTCCGTGATGTCCCGAAGGTAGCCGTTGGAAATAAAAAGGTCTTTCCAGCCATCATTGTCGAAGTCGGCAAAAAGGGGAGCCCAGCTCCAATCGGTGGCCGCGATACCCGCCAATTGACCGATTTCGGAAAAGCCCGTGGAGGATGCCTGCTCGGTTGTCGGTCGCGGAATGGCCAACTGCAGGGTATTCCGTACATACTGCGGTGCATAGCCCGCCAGCTCAATGAGTTGCGATTTCTCCCAGGTCATTGCCCCAGCCATCGTTTTTTTGGCAAAATCTGTCTCCGGCAACATGTCAACCACCAGAAGATCCGGGAGGGCATCGTTGTTGTAATCGGCCCAGTCACAGCCCATGCCATTGTAACCCTGGTGTTCGAAATATTGGGTGATTTGGTCGGAAAACCGCTTGCCACCCTCATTAATGTACAGTATATCGTTGTAAATAAAGTCGTTGGCGATGTAAAGGTCCGGCCAACCGTCGCCATTAACATCGTGTATAGCAATGCCCAACCCATAGCCTTCGGTCAGTATTCCGGCTGTTCGCGTGATGTCCGTAAATGTTCCATTGCCATCGTTTCGGTACAGATGGTCGTTGCTGCTGCCCGCTCCGTTTAGCTTTTTCGGCAGGGGGGTGTTTAACGATGCCCGCTCATTTGCGTGGTTCATCACGTACAGGTCGAGGTCGCCATCCAGGTCAAAATCGAAAAATGCGGCCTGGGTGGAATAGGCCGTATCGGCGAGTCCGTACGCGGCGGCGGATTCCGTGAAGGCCGGTTTCCCCGGTTTCCCCTGATTGATAAAAAGCAAATTTTTCCGCCGTTCGGGCTGCGGATACCCGGCTGCGCAGACGTAAATATCTGCCCAGCCATCATTGTTCACATCTGCTACCGCGATGCCGGTGCACCATTGGGTGGTGGTGAGCCCCGCTTGTTGCGTGACGTCTTCAAAGCTCAGGTTGCCTTTATTCAGGTACAGGCGGCAGGAGGCTTCATTGCCCGCAAAAAACACATCCTCGAGCCCGTCATGGTTGAAATCTGCGATGCCAACGCCGCCGCCGTTGTAATAATACACGTAGTTGAGGATGTTGAGGCTGTCGCCCTCCGAAAGCGTGTTGTTAAAATCAATGCCCGTGCGCGCAGGCGACAACAATTCGAACAAAGCCGGTTCCGCTTTTTTGCAGCTGCAAAAAAGGAAAGGAAGGAAAAGGTATGTTCGCGTTATGGTCATCTTCCTGGTCAATTTTCATCTGTCATGGAAGGGGGCGCATCGCCTTCTTTGCTGCCCCAGTTTTCGTTTGGTTCGGGGCCCATGACCAGTACCAGACTGCCGCCATCCACCAGGTCTTTATGGTAAAACCAGGGCTTGGTCAATGGCTGCCCATCGAGTGTGGCCGACTGGACATACTTGTTATCTTTGGAATTATTCACGGCCTCGATGGTGAAGGTGCCACCGCTGTAATAGTTGGGATCGAGGTGGATGGTGACTTTGTCAAACAAAGGACTACCGATCTCGTAAGTGGGCGCCACATCGCAGCCGCCCCGCATCTCGAACAGGCCCATCGCGCTCATGACGTACCAGCCGCCCATTTGCCCCTGGTCTTCATCGCCCGGCCAGCCATCCATAGGGCCACTGCCATAGAATATCTCCATGATTTCCCGCGCCCACTTTTGCGTGAGCCAGGGCTTTCCGGAATAATTGTAGAGGTAAGCCGCCTGCATATTGGGTTGGTTGCCGTGGTTGATGGGCAATACCCCCATGGCAAAAAGGCTGTTCTCGTCGGTATATTCGGAGTTGAATTTCCACTTCCGGGAAGTGACAAATCCTTCTTCCAGGCGGCGATTGAATTCGTCTTTCCCCATGAGTGAAATCAGGCCTTTCATGTCCTGCGGCACAAACCAGCTGAACTGCCAGGCGTTCCCTTCCACCCAGCCAGAACCCAGGAAGGTGGTGCAGCAATACGGTTCGAACGGCTTTTTGTAGTTGCCATCCGCCAAGCGAAGGTTCATGTAGCCGACCGTCGGATCCCAGATGTTTTTGTAGTTGTTGGCCCGGTGTTTGAAATACCAGTAGTCGTCTGTTTTTCCTAATTTTTTTGCCATCTGACTGACGGCCCAATCATCAAAGGCGTATTCGAGCGTATTGGAGGTCGGGCCATATTCGTAGGGCACATAACCGTATTTCAGGTACTCCGTCAGCCAGCGATTGCCGGCAAAACCGCCGCCCGGGTGGGGGATTCCCTGCTCCGTTTGATTGTGTTTCATGGCGGTATAGGCGTGTTCCCCGTCGTAAAATCGGTGGATACCCTTCTGGTAGGCACTGACAATGAGTTCGATCTCGTGAGAAGCCACCATAATGCCGGAATACTCCAAACCCTCCGGGCCTTTGCAAAGCCAGCCCCCTTTGTCGTAAAACTCGAGCAGTGATGCTACCCATTTATCGGCGATGTCGGGCGTGGCGAGGGTCCACACCTGGTTCAGGTTCCAGAAAGTATTCCAAAAAGCATCTCCGCCGTACATGGGCAAATCGGGATTGGCGAGTTGCTGCACTTTTTCATACATGTCCACATATTTGCCGTTTACATCGCTGTAAATGGTACGGCCAACGTATACACGGTACAGGTTGGTGTAGAACTTCTTTTTGTCTACCTCATCTTTGCCTTCAATTTCAATGACACTTAAAAGGTCGTTCCACACTTTGCGGGCGTTGTTGTGCACTGCGTCGAAATCCCAACCGAAAGGTTTCGTGATTTCTGTATCCAGGTTAAGTCTGGCTTGTTCGAGGCTGACGAAGGAAATGCCGGTTTGCACCAGAATTTGCTCGTTTGCCTTTGTTTTGAAATGTACAAATGCGCCGAAATCGCCGTGATCCCAGCCGGAAAATAAGGTCTTGACATTCCGCTGCACCCCATCCTGCGTCCAGCCATTAAAGGAGTAAAAGGGTTTGTTGAACCGGATGACGAAATACAATTGGTACTCGTTCCAGCCAGCGCCCCGCAGGCTTTGCTGCAATGAATAGCCTTCTATTTCGGTATCGCTGACCTTGGTAATGTGAGCGTCATATAATTCGGTGCCGTATTCCGACTCGATTTGCATGTCGATCATCACCCGGGCGCTGTCCGATTTTGGAAAGGTGTAGCGCTGAAATCCCGCACGGGTAGTCGCCGTGATCTCCGCCTTTATTTTCGTATCGTCGAGCATCACGGAATAGTAGCCGGGGGTAGCCGTTTCTGTTTCATGCCGGAAGCGGGAGCGGTAACCGCCATCGGGGTCTTTTTCCTTTCCCGGTTCTACCTGCAATTTACCCAATGTGGGCATCATGAGCAGGCCATCCATGGTCCAGGAGTGGAGGTGGCTGAAGCCGGAAATGCTGTTGATCTCGTATTCGTAGCCTGCTTTCCAGCCCTGGCGTTGGTTGTCGGGACTGAGTTTCACCATGCCAAAAGGCATGGAAGCGCCGGGGAATTGCATCCAGCGACTATCGTGGTTGCCAATCATGCAATCTACATAGTCAACAGGCAGTTTTTTTCCTGTTTGTGCAGCGCAGATGCTGGTAAAAAGCAGCAGGGCTATGGAGAAATATCTGTTCATAATTACCGAATTTTTACCTGTTACCACGATGCTTCAATTTCTTCCAGCGTCCGCTCTTTCGTCTCCGGCACTTGTGACCAAACGAAGAAGAAAGCCAGCAACGACATCGCGCCGAATATCCAGAATGTAGCGGCCGGGCCTGCTTTTTCGAGCAAAATCGGGAACATCTGTGTCACGAGGTAAACGGCAACCCAGAGGGCAAACGTGGCCACAGACATCGCGATGCCGCGCATTTTGATCGGGAAAATCTCGGAAATCACCACCCAGGTAACCGGGCCATAAGAAGCGGCAAAAGATGCGATGTAGAGCAGGATAAAAGCCAGCAGCCCGTAGCCGGTCCAGCCGAAATGAAACGCCAGGCCGACCATCAGTAAGCTGATGCCCATCCCTGCTCCGCCAAACAACAACAAGGTTTTTCGACCCAGCTTGTCCACCCATTGGATGGCAACGAACGTGAACAACACATTGATGATGCCGATGATAACCGTCTGCTGAAATGCCGCATCGGTGCCCGTGCCAACCGCTTTGAAAATCTCCGGTGCGTAGTACATGATGGCATTAATGCCCTGCACCTGGGAAAAAATGGATAAAACGATGCCGACAAAAATGGCTTTTCGAAAACGCCCGGCAAACAACTCCCGCAGGGTGCCTTGTTCTTCGTGCAGCGTTGCTTTTACATCTTGCAGTATCTCGTTGGCTTTAGAGACGCCGTTGATGCTCGACAACACGGCCAAAGCCTCCGCATCGCGGCCTTCCTTGCTCAGCCAACGGGGGCTTTCCGGCACAAAAAACAAGGCAACGAGGAACAGCAATGCCGGTAATACGCCCGATGCCATCATGTAGCGCCAGCCGTATTCAATGTTCCAAGCCTCATCGCCGGAGCCTTGGATGAGGGTATTGACGAAGAAAATTATCAGGATACCAATCACAATGGCCAGTTGGTAGTACGACACGAGTTTGCCCCTGATTTTAGCGGGCGCCAACTCGGTAATGTACAAGGGCGATACCATCGATGCGGCCCCGATGCCCAAACCTCCAATAAAGCGAAAGAGGGCAAATTGGGTCAGGGTGGCCGGAACGGCGGCACCAATAGCGGACACCGCAAACAAAATGGCCGTTAAAATGAGCACCTTTTTGCGCCCGAAACGGTCGCTGGCCCAACCCGCAAACATAGCCCCGAAAATACAGCCGATGATGGCACTGGAGGCTGCCCAACCCGTCATCGCCGCGGAGAGCTGGAATTTAATTTTCAAAAAACCAATGGCGCCGGAAATGACGGCCGTATCGTAGCCGAAAAGTAACCCGCCGAGTGCAGCCACTGCGGTGAGCAGGTAAACCGTGCGCATGTTGAGGCTATCGGTGGTATTCGTTGATAATGACATGTTGCGTTGACCGTTTAAGTGATCGTTAATATTATCGTGTTACGTCCTGACAAACGCTTTCAAAGTAGCGCATTCCCGACCTTCGCTTTCGCCAAAAGGCCGAATGGTATAATCGCCTACCGCAGCAGGCACAATAAAGGTTTCTGCATAATGCACCACAAAAG
>JBBRWA010000166.1:0-13311 GCA_038246345.1 Chitinophagales bacterium | reverse complement strand
GTGTGCGCTGGTATGCTCTGGAAACGGAGGCGATTGAATCAGTGGCCGCCATTCAGCGTCGATGTACTGATTGATGTATGATTCCGGGCGGATGAGGTTGTATTTGTATTTACAGTGCCAGGATGAAATAAATCCATCGACAAGTGCGCAAGCAACTTTCACATAAGCTTCAGCCGACTGCGCGATGCTGTAATTCGCCTTGCGGCACGCATGTGCTGTGATGTTCATCCAGTGACCTCCTGGGCTGATTTTTTTACGGGCAAAAGCGATATGGCCGCTTACTTCCATCGCGAAGGGATTGTCGTCCCAATACCAGGCAGTTGCTATTTCGTCTTCGCGCTGGGCCTTTACCATATCATACACTTCCATGGCTTGCTTGTAGAACTCACTGCCTTTTTCAGTGCTGAATGGTACAGGTGCTTCTGTGGAGAATTGGCCGCAGGAGTCGATCACCCAGGTGCGAATATCCATCCAGTGGGGCTCCAAAGCATCGCCGTATGAAGGCGGAGTCGGGCGCCAACGGCCGGCATCCTTCACCTCGATCGTGAATTTAGAGGAGCTGCGCGTTTGCGCATAGTTATCTGATTTCGACCAAGTCAGAATATGTTTTGCGATGGACTCTCCGAATGCCATGGAGCGGTTGTAAACGGCACTTGGTATGCCCATAGCTTTGAAGTCCTTGAAGATTTTTTCTTCCAGATTTTCCATATCGCCTTCTGAAAAAACCAATTGTTTGCCTACAATAAGCAACGCGTTGGTGCTGGCCAGCGGATAGCAATATTCTTTGCCTGCTTCAGGCGTTGGGCAAGGGGTCAGTCCACGCAACTGGCCTGCCAGGCTGTTGTATTCCGGGTAGCCGGGTATCAGCGCTTCATAAGCTGCAATGGCAGAATAAGCGTAGATACGCGCCGAAACTGGGGGCGCAAAAATATCGTGGCGGATAATATCGGTAATGCGCCGGACTCCTGCGTGAAGGAACTCGGGATTGCTCGCTTTTTGCTGGGTATCAGCACTGCTGCTGTTGTTGCAGGCGGGCAACCAAAAAAGCTGGCTAAGCCCAAAAATCAAAATAAATTTGTACTTCATCGAATAAGTGAGTTTGTTGATCTGCGAAAGAAATCGAGGATTTCGTCCGATGCAAAGGTGTATTTTGGCAAAAATAGGTACCAAAACGCTGACTTTTCCTTAGAATTTCCTTAGTTCTGCCCTAATGACTTATTGGGCACCATTAAAAATTTTTCCACATCATGCTCTCTATGGGCTTTTCAGTGCGCTCATTGTACTTGGCGTTTTTCTTTTTGTTGTAGTAGTTTTCAATAGGGCCTTCTACGAGGAAATATATCAGCTGCCCAATGGGCATGCCAGCGTACACACGCACGGGCTGAACGCAAGAAATTTCGAGTGTCCAAGTATTGCAAAAACCCACGTCGCCTTTTCCGGCCGTGGCGTGAATATCGATACCCAAGCGCCCAACGCTGCTTTTCCCTTCTAGAAAAGGTACGGAGTTATGTGTTTCTGTGTATTCCTCCGTGACACCCAGGTACAAAGTGCCAGGCTCCAGAACAAAGCCTTCAGGCGGTATTTCAATCGCATTGGTATGGTTGTGCTTTTTGGCATCCAACACACGATCCAGGTATACCGCCAGGTGGCGGCTCAGGTGTACATCGTAAGAATTGGTGCCCAGGCACTCGCGGCGAAAGGGTTCGATAACAATTTCGCCCTGCTCCACAGATTCCAGAATTTTTTTATCGCTCAATATCATAATGTAGCACGAGGGTTGTAAATGAATTTATTTTTTGTAAAAGCCCGCAAAACTACCCAAATAGCCTATTAAAAGAGTGTTTTTAATAACTTTTCATCAAAACATGTGTTAGTGGATTTATTAAGAACATCATTTTATGAAAAAAACATTGGTATTAGGTGCTACAACCAACCCAGCGCGGTATGCATACCTCGCTGTACAGCGCCTGTCGCAAAAGGGCCATGAGGTGGTACCAGTAGGCATAAAAACCGGGAAGATAAATGGTATCCCAATTATGCAGGGGCAGCCCGAAGTGGAAGATGTTGATACCATCACTTTATACCTCGGCGCTGAACGGCAGCGCGAATACTATGATTATTTGCTTTCATTAAAGCCAAAACGAATTATTTTTAATCCTGGAGCAGAGAATCCGGAACTGGCCGAACTCGCTGAAAAACAGAAAATTGAGGTCGTAGAAGGCTGCACACTCGTGATGCTTTCAGTTGGCACATATTGAAGAATACGTGTTACATTTGTCGCACGGCATTATTGCTAGGCTCTCACCATGTCACAAATATTACCTTTTGAAACCCGCGCGAACGGGAAACTCTTGCTTTCTGGCGAGTACTTCGTTTTGGATGGCGCTGTAGCTTTAGCCTGTCCTGTACGTTTTGGACAGTCGCTCTCCGTCAAAGCCCGTGCCCAAGCGGAAGGTCTTGTCTGGGAAAGCAAAGATTCTGATGGCTCCGTTTGGTTTAGCGCGGAATACGAACTCCCCTATCTCGGCGTGGTGGAAACCAGTGACCGGAGCGCAGCAGAAATGATGGCTTCGATTATCCGGGATTGCCAGCGACAAAACCCTTCGTTTTTGCACGGCGTTCAAGGCATTGAAGTAACCACCAACTGTGATTTCCCGCGTGTTTGGGGGCTCGGTACCAGTAGCACCATCATTGCTGCCATGGCGCGTTGGGCGGAGGTATATCCCTATCCGGTGTTGCGCAATACCCTTGGTGGCTCGGGCTATGATATAGCCTGTGCTTATGCCGAGTCACCGTTGCTCTACCATTTGCAAGGCGATCAACCCAATATCCGCTATGTTGCCTTTGAACCGAATTTTCGGGAGAACCTGTTCTTTGTTTACCTGGAACACAAGCAAAACTCCAGGGAAGGCATTGTCCGCTACCGCGAAAAATTCCAGGGGAATAAAATGCTCATTACCGAAATTTCAGACCTGACAGAACGAATACTCAATGCCGACAACCTGCAAGATTTTGAAAAATACATCTGTGAACATGAGGATATCGTTGGAACATTGCTGGAATTCCAGCCCGTAAAATCACGGTTGTTTGCTGATTTCTGGGGCGAAGTGAAAAGCCTTGGGGCCTGGGGCGGCGATTTTGTGTTGGCTACCAGTCTTAAATCGGAAGCGGAGACGCGGGCGTATTTCCAGGAGAAGGGGTATGGGACGGTTTTGCGCTGGAATGAAATGCTTTAATTAATGTGATAATTTGATAATTAGGGAATTTGATAATGGTCCCTAACGCTTGGTTTCTATGAAAAAATATTATTTGCTTTGTCTTCTGATAATTCCAGCATGCTGCGTTGAAGCACAAAAAGGTGAAAAATCCGCTGCGTCAAAAGTTCCAAGCTCCCTGAACCAAAAGGACGCTGATGCCTTCCGCGACGTTACCGCCCTCGACCCCAGTATCAGGCTGGATATCCGCTACGCTACGGACAACAATTTTACCAAAGCGAAAATATACGACTGCCCGCGCTGCCTGTTGCGCCCGGAAGCCGCAGCGGCTATTGTGAAGGCCAATAGCCTATTGAAAGCCAAGGGCATGTCGCTGAAAATGTTCGATTGCTACCGTCCGCGCCCTTACCAGCAGCGCCTGTGGGATAAAGTGCCCAACCCCAATTATGTAGCCCCGCCGGCCAAAGGCTCCATGCACAGCCGTGGGGCTGCCGTTGACCTTACGATTGTGGATGCAAAGGGAAAAGAGCTAAATATGGGTACTGGATACGACTTTTTTGGCGTGGAGGCACACAGCGACAATATGAACCTACCTGCGGAGGTGCTGAAAAATCGCCGACTCCTGCGTGAAACCATGGAGGCTGTTGGGTTTAAGGGCATTCGTACAGAGTGGTGGCACTTTTCGTATCGGGGGAAAGTGTTTCCGTTTTCGGACTATGTTTGGCCTTGTAAGGACTGATTACTTCTTTACGAGCTTTCCATGAAACTGCAATTCGACGCTATTTTGTCCTAAACGTATAAATGCAGGTCTCAACCACTTCTACCGGCGTAAGCACGTCATTTATGGATTTTATGAATATGAACCCTGCCTTAAATTCATATTCTGTATTTGGAAGCAGTCCTTTGATCTTGAAAAGGTTCGGGTGTTTGGGATTATTGGAGCTCTGTGTCTTCCAGAAATCTGTTCCAGTTTCCCTATAATATGCGGTTACAGAACCAGCATTAATTGTAAATTCCAATCCAATTGATATTTCAGCGCTCGTTACCTTGATCTTTCCGACTGTAACAGTCCTGGTACCAAATGTAACGGTTCGGGGAGGAGAAAACGATATGGGGCTGGATACTGGAAAGGTACACACTGAATATGTACGCAACCTATAGTCTTGGCCTGGATCCAGATTGGTTAACAATAAGGTATTATCGTGCGCATCTATTTTAAACACGCCTTCCCATGGTTTGGCAAACAATAAAGTGTTATGGAACACCTCTATTTTAGGCACGCCTTCCCATGATAATGGGTCTTTAGATTTAGCCTTTAACTGAGTGAAATATTGAAGTTCTACGCCAAATGGCGCTGAAATTGATGGGACAATTACCAATGCTTGACAAGATGCTGTTTCATGTAATTGTTTTAAAAAAACTCCATCTGGCGTGAAGCCACAATACAAGCAATTGGCGCAAATTGTATCTGACCAAACGGCGACACCGTTCAAATCTGGCACGTTATGGCTTGCATCAAAATTCCCGCAAGCAAACAGGGTGTTTCCCCATTTACCCAAAGCATTGACAGATACAAGCCCTTCCTTTTTCGTGAGCCCATTATCTTCCAATGAAAGTGGAAGCCATTTTTTTGCTGGGCGGCGGTAATCATATTGGGAGATATGATCTATTGGTGTTACTCCATTTTTGGTAAACATACCTGCTGCGTACAGTTTGCTGCCATTTGTAATGATCGACTGTACGGGGTTGTTGAAATCTCCCAGGCTCATCCAATTTTCCTCGTCCCATTCGGCGATATAACCAGCGTGGAAAAATTGGCCGGAGCCCGTTGTCAAATTGACTTGATTGAAAGAACCTCCTGCAATTATTTTGCTGCCATTAAACACAAGGGCATTGACACAACCATTGTTAAATCCCCGCCCCAAGGGTAAAAATATGTTGTTTGTTGTGTCCAGTTTCGCGACTCGATTTAATGCCGTTCCAATATTATCCCGCGTAAATGTTCCGCCGACATATAGATCGGTGCCAACTAACAGCAACGCTTGTACGGAACAATCTCCGAGTGAAGCACCAAGCCCAGGCGCGCCGGAACTGCCTAGTTGATTGAATTGGGTTCCATCCCAAACCGTTATGCAGTTCAGTTTTTCTGCCCCATCACTGGTTTTTCTAAAAGTTCCTCCAACATAAACCATGTGGCCATTCGAGCAAAGTGCCAATACGCTATTGTCCAAGCCGACACCAACCGGTGCCCATGCTTTTACCGCGTTATCATACCGAGCAATATGTTGCAAACTATTGGGCTGGGTTGCTGTGCCCGTAAATTCACCACCAATATACAAGGTAGAATCAGACATGGCCAGGGCTTTTGCTGCGCCATTTAACGGATCTCCAATGTTTTCCCAGACGGAACCGTCCCAGCGTTTTACATAGAACGTGGTATCATTGTAAGTGCCTGCTATGTACAGCAGTTTTTGTTCCGGGTCTAGCGTAAGTGCTTGTACCTGAAACCCTTTCGGAAAGTCGGAAGTCATGGAAGACCAATGCGGAACAATATTTTGATGCGGTTCTAGGGTACGGCCTTCCAGCGAAAAGCCTACAACTAAATACAGGCAGACTAGGAAGCAACGATGCCAAAATGATAAATCTACAAAGGTCATATTCTAGGACTTATAATAATAAAGCTGCCTTACGCATCAATACACGAAGGCCAGTTTGATTTAAACTCACTCAGTCGCGTTAAGTTGCACGTAAGGCAGCCTTTATTAAGGTTCCAATTCTATTCCTACTCTTTAATAAGTCTGACTTTCCCTACCATTTGCCCGTCAGAAACAATTTGAATGAAGTATATTCCACCATCAACTCCCTCCATCCTTATTTTCGAAACAACGTCTTCAATGGGTATCTTTTTAATCAATTTTCCATCAACATTAAATACAAAGACCTCCGTATTGGATGTATTGTATGATGTTTCCCCTAAACTTAACCAAAATTCATCTTTGGCTGGGTTGGGAAAGGCCACTATTTTAGGATCAAGCAGGTTTAATGAATTCAAATTCATGGAAAGCAAAACTTGATATCCTTCTACTGCTCCTGTGTTGTCTTTCAGCAATGTTCTGATATCAATAAAGCCCACATAAACTTTATTGTCCCCGATTCTCACGCTCAATGCATTTGGAAATTTATATGGGACGTTCTTTAAATTTAACACTTCTGTTTCGTCCCAAGTAATTGTATTCACGACTACGACATTATCTGACTCATCAAGATAGCACCTAAATATTCCTTTTTGCGACAAAAGCATCCTTCCAGACCTGTCATTTGGGGTGTTTTCCTTAAGGAAATCAAAGAAATCTATAACCTTGGGGCCAAAGGTATAAGAGGCGCATGTGTTTGGAAAGATCGTACCAAAGGTGTCTCCGTTCATAACGTAGGTTACAGCACAAGCGGCTGACAAAATTTCGGCCATAGAGACCAAGAGAGCAATGAAAATAATCTTTTTCATATAAAAAATAATTAGTGTTGATTCCATATTGTCGCATACGGAAATGCGCCCAAAGTATTATAAAGGGGCTTTGAGTTACCCCTTATTTTTATTTCACGGTGAGGATTGCCAGTCATTCCTAGAATTTGGAACCGTCCATGTTTTGGGTTCCATCTCAGCAGCGCTGATCGGCTTTCGCCACCACTTTTCAAATATGTCCAATAGTATGGTATGCGTCATTTAGCTCGGCAAAAATCGGTCAATATTTTCAACTTTGTCTGAAAGCCATTGAACCTTGATGTCCCAAATAATTCATATCGTTGTCCCAATTATACTACCTTGCATAAAAATTCATTCAACCCATGAACGATCAAACTACCGCTTCTACCCCTGAATTTCACTTGAAAATCCTTGGCCACAACATCAAAGAAGGCCGGAAACGCATGGGCAATATGCCGCAAAAAGAACTTGCTTCCTTGGTGGGAATTTCGCCGCACACCTTAATAGATATCTAGGCGGGCAAACGAGATGTATCTGTTTCCAAGGCAATTGAAATCGCCAAACACCTCGAAATACCGCCAGTCCAACTGCTGGGCTTGGACAATATTGGAGTCGTGCACAATTTCAACAACAATCAACAAGAAGGCAAGGTGAATATCCTTAATAGTGGCACCATGTCGTCTGAACGAGAGATGTTTGAAATGCGGATAGAAGCATTACGCGAACACATCGTAGCCGCTGAAATTACATGTGCCGACTTACGGCAAGACAAGGCTGATCTAAAGGCGCAAATAGCCTCGTTGAAGGCTCAAATTCAATAATTTCAAAAAAATAAAAAATTTCAGGTAACTGGTTAACCACCCTGAAATCCCGAAGGGATTGAATGTGCATAACTCCGGATGAAATTCGGGGAAAGACGGTAATAACTCCCACAACCCTGCAAGGGTTGAATATTTGCGTTTCTGCCCGACATTCAACCCTTGCAGGGTTGTAAAGGACTTTGTTTCATCCCCCGGATTTCATCCGAGGTTATTCATGTTCAATCCCATCGGGATTAGGGGAGGGTGTTAAGCAGTTACAAATTTAGTTTTTTAAACTTACAGAATAAATAGGGCATTGTAGCGAAAAGCTATAGTTTTCTAGTTCCCGATCAACTCCTCCAACAACTCATGCTCCGCTTCAAGTTCCGGGCATAGCACCTCCAGCGCCTTCTCCATTTCCTGTATCTCTTCCGGCTTAATCTTTTGCTTGGCAATACACGTTCTCGCATTGTCAAAAGCCCGCTGAATGCCTTCAAAATCTATGGCACCCGTCGACTTGGCAGCCTGCTTGTTCATCTCCATCAAATCTGCCGAACAGGTACAGATAGCTCGGGCGATACTGTCACTTCGTTTTACGGGAGGGTTGTCTTGGCAAGAAAAAAAGAGGCAAAAACTCAGAAGGCTAAGGATGAATCGCATATTTTTAATGTGATAATTTGACAATGTGACAATGTGATAATTTGATAATTGTTGGAGCGCTTGGTGGCGAATGGACTGAAACTGGGAAATCGGAAGAACAAGGGCCGCATCCACAAAAGTAATCAGGAGAAAACAGCTTAGGGGAACTTTCCCCAAAAACCTTTCGTTTCTTTGTCCCAGCTATGGAAAAGCAAAAAATTGCCATTGATAAAATACGTATTCGAGAGCGCCGCGCCGCTTTGGAATTGCTGCGCGTACGACTGAAAGAGGATTTTGTCGGCATTGATGAAATCGTCGACAGCCTGTTGGACTATATTCAGATATGGTACCTGATGCCCGAAATCCTCACCCGGCCCATCATCGTTTGCCTTTGGGGCATGACGGGGGTGGGCAAAACCGACCTGGTTCGGAAACTCGTGCAATATCTGGATTTTCAGGAGCGCTTCGCAGAGGTGGAACTAGGGAATACCGACAATACCACCTATTTCAGCAGCGTCAGCGCCATCCTGAGTGCCAATGGGATCATCGACAACAAGCCCTCTATTGTGCTGTTCGACGAGATTCAGCGCTTCTATACCATTGATTCTGACGGTTCGCCTGTGCAAAGCACCAAGTTCAACGACTTCTGGGAGCTGCTCAGCGATGGCCGCCTGGCCCGGCGCGAAAAAGAAGACTTTGATTATTACATCTCCGACTTCATGTTCAACCAGCGGCAGCGCAGCCGAAAGCCTGCTGAAGCCCAAGCCGTCAACGACGATCCCATGCACGACAGCGTGGGAATTTGGGAGGCCCGCAACCTCAAAAAGATGCTGGAACTGGAAGAAGACGTGGTGGACATCGCCGACATGAGCAAAAAGCAAATGCTTGACTTGATCATGGAAGCCAAAAGCAAACGCCGCGTGTATGAGCCAGTGGATTATTCTCAAACGCTCATCCTCATCAGCGGCAACCTGGACGAGGCTTTCCAAATGGCGACCCATACTTCAGACAGCGAGGTGGATGCGGATATATACCATGCTTTTACCAAGAAAATCACCGCTGTCGACATCAAAAACGCCCTGACACGCCGGTTTCGGCCCGAGCAGGTGGCACGTTTTGGCAACATCCACCTGATTTATCCGAGTCTGCGAAAAGCCGATTTTGAAGCCCTTATTCGCAAAGAAGTGGGAAAAATATTGGTAAAAGCAGAAAACACCTTTGAGGTAAAAATCAGTGTCAGCGACAATATTTACGGCCTGATTTACCGCAACGGTGTATTCCCGGTGCAGGGGGTTCGGCCTGTTTTCAGCAGCGTGACCGATATTTTGGAGACCAACCTCAGCAAATTTCTTTTTGAGTGCCTGAACAGCGAATGCGCGGAGTTCTCCATTGACTACGACAATGTTGCCCAGAAAATAAAAACGGTAATCGGCGGTCAGCCAATCGAGATTCCGTTCATAGGCCGCATCGACAAGATACGCCAGGGTAATATTGCGGAGGTGGTGGCCAATGTGAGTGTGCACGAGGCTGGCCATGCTGTGGCTTATGTCGTGTTGTTTGGTCTGGCACCCTTACAACTCAAATCAAAAGTGGCCAGCAGCTATGCCGCCGGCTTCACCTTTCCACACGAGATATACGAGACCAAGGAAAATATCCTGAAAAAAATCACCGTATTTCTGGCCGGAGGTATTGCCGAAGAGGTCATTTTTGGTGAAATGAACGCGACCGTGGGTCGCCTCAACGACCGCGAACAAGTTTCCATGCTCGCCATGGACTACATACGCCGCTACGGTTTCGACGAGCGCTACCAGGCCAACTACTCACTGGAATTCGCTCATGCCATGGAAAAGTCCAAAACGGATAAAGATATTGAAACGATGATTGCGGGTATGGTAAAGGAAACCCAGGTGCTACTCAAAAAACACCGCAAATTCCTGCTCGAACTTGCCAAAGTGCTCAACGAAAAGGGCAGCATGGATGGTAAAGATGTGGCCGCTGTTGCTACGCAGTTTGAGCTGGAGGCGGTAATCCGGCCAGAAGGGTATTTGCATTTGCCGGATTATGTGGGGAAAATGAAGTAGGGCTGTTGGCTATTGGCCGTTAGCTGTTGGCGGCACGTTATTGGTTATTTTGAATGGCATTGCCAAATTCACGAATGGTATTGTTTTTTGTCTCGGATGCTGAAAATCAAGCCATTATTGGTATCTGATGCTGTGCTGCCAACGGCTAACAGCCAATCGCCAACAGCCCGTCAAACTTTAATCGCCATCTGAATATTTGCCCGCTTAAACTCCGTACTGTCCAAGGCTTCGCAGCGAAAGCCCAGCTTGAAATACAAATTGATGGCCTGGTAGGCTTTGGTATTGGACAGCAAGAAAACACGCTTTGCGCCCAGTGCACGGGCGCGTTCAAGGGCCGCTACCCCTAGTAATTCTCCGATTTTTAGTCCGCGCGCCGATTCCGCAACGGTCATTTTAGCCAGTTCAAAAACACCATTTCCAAATGGCTGAAGTGCCACAGAGCCGATGATTTCACCGTCCTTTTCCGCCAGCAGCACCGCACCACCGTCATTGATAAAATACTTTTCGGGAAAATCAAGGGTATCCAAGTCGATCTGTTCAACCTCGAAGTCTTTGGAAATCCAGGCGATGTTGAGGGCTTTCCAGGCTTGTTGGTAGCGGGGTTCCCAATCGACGATTTGTACCATAGGAAGAATGTGATAATTGGACAATTTGATAATGTGATAATAAGCACCCGATTTCGGCAATCCATTTAAATTTTGCCTTATAGCTTCTCGCATACTTGCCTGTTTTCCTTTTCAAATTTTGCCCCTTGCTTATTCCTCCGGGAGCGTCAGCCAAAAATTATTAATCCCCTCCCCCTGTATCAAGGTTACTTCCTGTGCATTAAGTAATTCTAACAAAGCAAGAAACGTGACAACCGCATGAATCCGATTTTCCAAGGCAAAGAATATATCTTCAAAATCCTTCTTTTCTCCTTTTGCCAATTTGCTGACAATGTATTCCCGCTGCTCCTGAATCGTGAAGGTAAAGCTGTAGACGGTGTGTACACGCTTGGCTTTTTTATCCTCTTCGAAGCGCGACACCAGACGTTCGAATACGCGTAAGAGTTTGTAGAGTGTTACCGATTCCATTTCGGCATCTGCCAGGGCGTGTTCGGCGAGTTTGCGCAATTCGGTGGCCGCATAGCCGCGGGGGTTCATGAAAGCCCGCATTTCTTCGAGGCGGCGCAGTTCTTCGAGTACACTTTTGTAGCGCTTGTATTCCAGCAGGCGCTCCACCAGTTCATGCCGGGGGTCTATTTCATTGCCTTCATCATCCACTTGTTTGCGGGGCAACAGGAGTTTGGCCTTGATGCGCATCAACGTAGCCGCCACGACGATAAAATCCGAGGCCAAATCCACATTCATGGACTCTAAATGCCGGAGGTAGTCCAGGAAATCGTCGGTTATTTTCGCGATCGGGATGTTGTAGATGTCCAGTTCGTCCCGCTCGATGAAGAAGAGGAGGAGGTCGAATGGGCCCTCGAAAACGGCCAGTTTTATGGTGAATGTGTCGGTCACAGCATTGTTGTTAAACACATATTTTTCTCAACACATAGACACATAGGAACGTAGAAGACATAGCGCTACGTACTCAAAAACTATGTCTTCTATGTTCCTATGTTCCTATGTGTCTATGTGTTGAGAAAATGCATGTTAGTATTAGACGCTTACAGTAAATCCTCCCCAATATCCTTCCTGTAATTTTTCCCCTCAAAAGTAATCACCTTCGCATTCCGCTTCGATTTCCGCACCGCCGAAGGTATGTCTTTCCCAAAACTCGTCAGCGCAATAACCCGTCCGCCAGCCGTGACTACTTCTCCTTTGGCATTGGTTGTGGTGCCGGCGTGAAACACCATACTTCCTTTCACTTTATCCAAGCCACTGATGACTTTTCCTTTTTCATAATCACCTGGATAGCCACCACTGACGAGCATGATGGTGCTTGCCGTACGGCGGTCGGCCCGAATTTTCACCCGGCCCAGGGTACCCTTGGCGCAGTTTTCGAACAAGGTTACCAGGTCGTTTTTCAGGCGCGGCAGCACGACTTCTGTTTCCGGGTCGCCCATGCGGCAATTGTATTCTATGACATACGGCTCCCCTTTAACTCGGATAAATCCGATAAAAATGAAGCCTTTGTACACGATTTTTTCTTTGCGCAAGCCATTCACGGTTGGCTTGATGACACGCTCTTCCACCTTTTGCCACATGGCTTCATCCACGAACGGCACCGGGCTTATGGCACCCATGCCGCCGGTATTGGGCCCGGTATCGCCTTCGCCAATGCGTTTGTAGTCTTTGGCTTCGGGCAGGATTTTGTAGTTTTTTCCATCGCTCAGCACAAAAACGCTGAATTCGATGCCCGTCAAAAATTCCTCCACCACAACGCGGTGTCCAGAAGTGCCAAATTTACCTCCGAGCATTTCCCGAAATTCCTGGGCTGCCTCCGCGTGATTCTCGCAAATGACAACGCCTTTTCCAGCAGCCAGGCCATCAGCTTTCAACACGATGGGCAGGGCATGGTTTTTCAAGTATTCCAGTCCTTCATTCAAAGTCTCTCCTGTGAATTCCCGGTACGCAGCGGTCGGTATATTGTGCCGCTCCATAAACTTCTTGCTCCAGGCTTTGCTACCCTCCAGCATCGCTCCAGCCTTGGACGGGCCAATAACGGGTATCCCTTTCAAGCTTTCTTTTTCCTGAAAATAGTCCCAAATACCCCGCACCAGCGGTTCTTCCGGGCCAACAACCACCATATCCACCTGATTGTCCAGCACAAATTTTTCTATAGCAGGAAAATCCAGCGGGCTCAAGGGCACATTTTCACCATATTCCGCAGTGCCCGCATTCCCAGGCCCAATGAACAACTTGGCACAGCGGGGACTGCGCGACAATTTCCAAGCAAAAGCATGTTCCCTGCCGCCGGAACCTAAGAGTAAAATACGTCTTTGCATAAAAAAATAGGGGTTTCATGGTTTCAAGGTTTCAGGTTTCAAGGTTTCAGGTTTCAGGTTTCAAGGTTTCAGGTTTCAAGGTTTCAGGTTTCAGGTTAAGGGGCTTCGTGTTTGGGATTTCTGGTTTCAAGGTTTCAGGTTTCAAGGTTTCAGGTTTCAGGTT
>JBBRWA010000165.1:0-13372 GCA_038246345.1 Chitinophagales bacterium | reverse complement strand
CCAGGTACGGTTCTGCTGACCATACCTGGCCTCGCGGGCGAATGCGATACGCTGGTGACCTACACCCTGGAATGGCTACCCGGCCCAACCCGCGCTGAAACGGTTTCGTTTTGTCCAGGCACCTCCGTGGAAATCGGCGGTAATACCTACACCGACCCAGGTACGGTTCTGCTGACCATACCTGGCCTCGCGGGCGAATGCGATACGCTGGTGACCTACACCCTGGAATGGCTACCCGGCCCAACCCGCGCTGAAACCATCGCTTTCTGCCCTGGCCGATCCGTTGAAATTGATGGTACCACCTACACCATGCCTGGCACAGTGTTGAGTATTATTCCTGGTACGGGCAGTGGTTGCGATACACTCGTAACCTACACCCTGGAATGGCTGCCGCAAGCCACCCAGGCAGAAACGATCTCTTTCTGTCCAGGCACTTCGGTCGACATCAATGGCACGCAGTACAACCAACCCGGCACGGTGCTTGGCACGGTTGCGGGCATTGGCGACGACTGCGATACACTCGTAACCTACACCCTGGTATGGCTGCCTCAAGCCACCCAGGCAGAAACGATCTCTTTCTGTCCCGGCACTTCGGTCGACATCAATGGCACGCAGTACAACCAACCCGGCACGGTGCTTGGCACGGTTGCGGGCATTGGCGACGACTGCGATACGCTGGTGACTTACACCCTGGAATGGCTGCCTTTTGATACCGCTGCGGAAACGGTTTCCTTCTGTCCCGGTACTTCGGTTACCATCAATGGCATGGTTTATTCTCAACCTGGAACGGTGTTGGACACCATTCCTTCCACCACGGGCGGATGTGCTGTGGTCGTCACTTATACCCTGACGTTTTCCAGCTTGCCAACCAAGGCGGAGACGCTGGAGTTCTGCAATGGTTCTTCCATTATCCTTGGCGGACAAACATATACCCAACCCGCCACGGTCACGCTGACGGTTCCTGGTGGCGCGGGCGCTTGTGATACCATCGTGACCTACACCCTGCAATACCTCGTTCCGCCGCCTTCTACGTTGGCGATCAAATGTCCGTCGAATGTGAATCTCATCACGGTGCCGGGCACGGGCCCCGTTGTGGCTACATACCCTGCACCAACGGCCATGAGCGATTGTTTATGCCCAGGCATAGCCTTCACGCGCACCGCTGGCCCAGCCTCCGGAAGCTTATTCCCGCCAGGCATGACGGAAGTATGCTATACGGCAAAAGACAGTTGCGGCAGCACCGCTTCCTGTTGTTTCAATGTTACCGTACGGGAAGAGCAGCCCTGCGATACCAAAACAATTGGTTGCATAAAATACGACTTACTGGGGATAACGAAAGATGCGCTGAACCGCCACAAGTACCGCATCCGGGTGACGAATTCATGCGCCAATAAATTGATTTACACCGCGATACAATTACCGAATGCGGTGGTGGGTTACAGCCCTGCGACCAATTCTATTTACGAGGCACCGGAAGGGCAGGATTACGATGTACGCAATCCAAACTACTCGCCGTTCTATTCCATTCGTTTCAAATCAACGACGGACAGCATTGCCAACGGCCAGTCTTCCACCTTTGTGTACACGTTGCCGCCGCAGAGTCAACCACTGTTTATCCACGTAACGACGCGTTTGGCAACGCAACAGTTCTATGAAACACACCTCAATACCTTCAATTGTCCGGTGGGGGTGAGCATACAGAACAATAACCGCAGTGAAGAACGCTCCGCTGATGGGGAGTTGTTGCACGCCGAAAAAGCGCTGCTATTGTACCCCAACCCTACCAGCGGTCAACTTTTTGCCGATCTTTCCGACTGGGAAGGGCAGCAGCTGAGCATCCGGGTGATGGACAGCCGCGGTCAGTTGGTGCAGTCGAAAAGCCTAGTGGCCAGTGCGGATGCACAGCAAATGCAATTGCCCGAGGCTTTGCCTGGAGGGTTGTATTTCTTGGAGGTGATGACGGAGGAAGGAGAGCGGAGTGTGGGGAGATTTGTGGTGGAGCGGTAGGGTTTGCTTTTAGTTGAAAATTTTGGTGGAGGGCCATGGCAATGGATGTCATGGCCCTCTTTTTTGGGCGTGTGGCAAAAAGTTTGTAAATATGAAAATGTACAATATATTTGTGGGTCAAAAAATTACCTCATGAAACGAAATTCCTCTAATACTTTTTTGTGTCGACAGTAACTTTGTTGAATGATAAAATCAACCATTTATCTGGACACTTCTGTCATTAATTTTCTTTTTGCCGATGGCGCACCGGAGAAAAAAGAGATTATCATGGATTTTTTTAAAATTTCGTGAAATTGGGCGTTTATGACATCTATATCACCGAATATGTCATAGCGGAGATAAATCAGACACCTGATAATGAGGAGCGTCAACGACCGTTAAAAATCGTTGAAGATTACCCGATTGAGATTTTGCCGGTTGACAAGATTGAAGAAATCGGGGGGCTTGCTCAAGATTACTTAGACAACGGAATCATGCCGCCCAAAAAATTGTTTGATGCATTACACGTTGCTTTTTGCGTTGTCTCTATGATTGATTACCTGGTGAGTTGGAATTTCAAACACCTTGCCAATATCAACCGCGAGCGGCGGATTCTGGCAATGAACTACGAACTCGGATATATTCACCCACTTCGCATTATCACACCAACTGAATTGATAGGATATGGAAATTAAAGTATCAAAAGCGCAACTCTCCGTCTGGGAATGGAAAGAAAAGGCACATGAGGATACAAAATATCTGCCCATTCTGGAGCAAATGCGTATTATCCATGAACGCACTCAAAAAATCATTCATCAAATAAATAGTAATAAGGCAAAGAACTTTGCACTACTTTCGGCTCCGCGCTAAACGCAGCAGTATGACAGCAGCGCCACCAACGACGAAGCAGATGAAAAAAACGCTTACAATTATTTTGACTTTTTTAGTTCTTGAAGGAATGGCTCAAGACCTTGATTTAAAAAGACGCTACTCTTTTGCTAAATCATATTTCGGGGTAGACTTAAGTTATTTTTTTAATCTTCAACAAACTTCTTTCTTGAACGGACAGAACCAAATTCAAGCGTTGGATAGAAATAATTTTATTACACCAGCCATCAATTTTGGGGCAACACATTTTTGGGGACACGCTGACTTTTTTGTGTCCGTTTCTACTTCATCAGGGAAAATTAGACCTGATGAAATAGACAACTCAATAAGGTTTAGAGCTATTACGGGAATGAGAATTTACCCTTTGGCAATCAAAGAAAATGCGATACGTCCATACCTTAGCTATAAGTTCGCTCCTATACGATTAAACCAAAGTGATTTATTAGGCGAAAATTATAGAAGAACGCAAGTAAAGTCAATATTAGGTGCAGGGATAGCCTACCAAACACCAAAATTTTATACTTACTTAGGATATGAATTTATACCCAACAACGAAATAAATATCCACTTATCTAGAACACAGACTGCAACTTCTTCTTTTCCAAAAGGCCTAATCAATTTTGGAATAAATTATTCTATTGAATTTACAAATGGTTCTTATTCGCCTCCAATCCCACAACTTGACTCTTTATTACGGCGTAAAAACACGTTGGGCTTGTTCTTCGGAATAGGTCCATCTTCGGCTTTTCCAACACAAAATTCCAGCTATATTACTGACCTATATCCCTTCTCAGACGATAGGACAATGCCCAATATTTTTCCAGAAATCACAGCAGGATATCATTTTTCAAAACACGAGTTTGTGGTATCTGTCAATTTCAGACCAATACGCCAAGAACGAGGTGCTTTTGGCTATAATCAAAGATTAAAGAGAAACAGTTTTGGCTTAGAAGCTTATAAGTTCTTATTTGACTATCACGGTTTTGCCCCTTTTATAGGTGCAGGACTTCTGTATGAAGATATAAGGCTTATCGAAATAGAAAACGATATAAACCTGACAAACGATAGATTTACATTGACAACACCTTCTCTTGTTTTTGGTTGGGATATTAGGCCAAGCAGAAGGGCTGATATCTGGTTGTTGAGAACTAATCTTAGGTACTCACCATTTTTAGAGTTAGAAAAGAATAGTAAGAAAATAAGTCTTCAGCATCTTGAATTCAACTTTATTCAAGCAGTAATATATCCTCAAAGGATTAAAAAGTATAAAGAATTACGGTAGCTTACAATCGCTTCCTGAAAACTGCTCCTAAACGTCGCAAATTCGGGAAGCATAGCGTCACATTGTGAAAAAAATCCCCTTCCATCATTCCCTGTTTCCAAAATCGGATTGTCTTTGAAGCCTCACCACCGCCAGGCGCCGCCAGTGAAACAGCATGCGCCACCGCACCAGACTTGTTGATCCTTGACGAAATAGACGACAAGGTCATGGCTTCCGCCATTATCCACCGCAACATCGTTCACCACGCCCATATCCTCAAGTTCCAAGGGGAAACTACCGCATCTAAGATTTCTCAAAGCAGTTCAACAACATTGATTAACTTTGATTCCGGTATTGCACTATTGGTACACGATTGGTGCAAATTGGTGGTACACTTTTGGTGATTCGTGACGCCGAGGCACTGGAGGGAGCGCCGGAACGGAAATTTAGGCAATGAAAAATTCAGCTTTTTGTGGCGAAATGGGCAGGCTTAGGTATTGAATTGCGCTGCCTGAAGGTGTAGTTCCCGATTTTTTTCACAGCCTGCGTTTGGGCATAATAAAAAATAAGAAATATGAACTCAGAATTGAATAGGCTATTATTTATATCGGCAATAACTTTTATATTAAGCGCTTGCAGTCAAAACAATGTAATGCGACTCATGTCGAAAACACCTAAATTAGAAATTGAAAAACCGGATAATTACAAAGATTTAAATGATTATCAGAAAGATGTGGTCTACTTATCTGGGCTAATTCTGCAAACTTATCCGCGGTTAGATACAAAAATTGAAATTGTTGACTTTCATGCAAAGACAAATAAGCTGATTAGTGACCTGGCCAATACAAATTCTGATTTTGATTTTTCAATAAAACTGAAAAGATATCTTGCCTTATTGAGAGATGGTCATTCTAGCTTTTCTGATGGAGGGCTCTATTCGAAGGACAAAAAACACTTTGGCTGGTACCTCATTAACGAAGGGGAAGATTGGAGAATTAGTTCTATTGACAAGTCAGTAGATTCGACAATCATAGGTGCGAAAGTTGTTTCGATTGAAGGTCACCCCATGAAAGAAATAGAAGCCTATGCGAGGAGTTTTGAAAGTGCAGAGAATCAGCATTTCTCAAATTTTCAATTTCAATCAAAAGTGCGGTATCCAAAATATTGGAAAGCGCTAGGAATAATTGACAAGGAGGATGAAATTTCATTTACTGTTAGAATAAATAATGACATAAAAACCATAAAACTTCACGCAAAAGATAAGTTAGATTATTACCAAATCAAAAAAAAGAAAAGGGAGTTTGCCTTTACGAGAAAGCAAAACAATGGGTATTCGTATAAAATTGACACTACTGAAAATTACGCTTATTTACAGATGAATACGTCGCTTGATTATGTCTCTATTAAAAGTGAATTGAAAAACTACACAAACTTTTTTGTTCGCCCATTCGCTAAAGTATTTCTGAAAAAACAAAAGAAAGATGCTTTAAATTTTGGGGAGACATTACAATCTTTGTTTGGTGAAATGCATGAAAAGGGGATTGAAAACCTTATTGTTGATTTGCGCAATAATACGGGAGGAGATGAACGAACTGGAAAACAATTAATTTGGTACATAACTGAAAATACGCAAATAACAGGTTTTCAAGATTACTTACAAGTTTCAACATTTTTCAAAAAGACAGCTAAATCTGACTTTGAAAAATACAATAAATTATACTCGGAAAAATATGGAAAGCAATTGCCTTATGCAGAAATAAATTTGACAAAGGAGTTTTTTTTTCAACCCTATTTTTATGAGATTTCTAAACCAGGAAGTCCCTTTTTATTAGATAATTCTATACCGCGATTCAAAGGTAATGTCTATGTTTTGATTGGCCCTAAAACTTTTAGTGCCGGTCAATATCTTGCGACGACAATAGCGGACAATAAATTGGCAACAATAGTTGGCACACCTAGTGGGAATAAACCTACTTGTCAAACAGGTGCATCACTCTTGAAGTTGCCAAATACCAAAAAAATAATTACCATGTCCTATACTTTTGGCGAACGCCCCGACAAGACCAAAAATAATGAAGACAGTCTACATCCTGATTTTGAAATCTATCAAACACTTGAGGATGTAATCAATGGAAAAGATATTCAATTTGAATATATCGTCAAAGAATTGATTAAATAACGATGCATAGCAATGTACAAAATATCAATAACCGCTAAACGCGTCTACAGCATTTGCATAGAGCGTTTATAAAAAGACAAACAATACAAAATGATGAAACGAAACATTTGCCTATTTTTTTAATGACAGCATTTGCCTGGCTAAATGCTCAAAATGGAATTTTAGACCCTTCTTTTGGAACAAATGGAAGTGTTGTTATAGATGTTGGTAGTTCGGACGACATTTCAAAGTCTATAGCTATTCAACCAGATGGGAAAATTTTGTTAGCAGGTTACGCTTCAACATCAATCTTTTTAGTCTCGTACGTCTGAATCCAGACGGTTCGCTTGACAATTCTTTTGGTACCAACGGAATGGTCAATACTACATTTCCATCTACCAGCATTGCCTCTAGTTTAGTTTTACAGCCTGAAAAGGTAGGCTAAATTGACGATACATACCCAAAATAGCGAACTGGAGATAGACAACAACCCCGTAGAAAATGCAATTCGCCCCGTCGCACTGGGTCGAAAAAACTATCTCTTCGCCGGATCACACGATTCTGCCCAACGAGCAGCCGTGGCCTACACCACTCTGGCAGCCTGCAAATCAGCCGATATCAACCCGTTGGAATACTTGCCCGATGTGTTGCAAACGCTCCCAACACGCGACATCAGCAATCTGGACGACTTGCTGCCCCAGCAATGGGCAAACAAAAAACGGGAGCTGCAAATCGAAGGGTAGGACGGGGTTGCCCGGACGGTTACTTTTTTTATATATTAAATCCCGAACAAGCGCTTAATCAATGAGCTTTATGCTTTTCCAAAAACCGCGTTGCAACGGCCAGTCGTCGGAAAGTGTACCGTTTCTTTACATGATGCCCTCTGGTTCGGGTTAGTATATCTATTAAAGCATCAATCACTTTCATTATCTTGCGCGCAATTGATGCGGCACACATTCATGCCGTTTTTCAAGAGTTTTTCTACCAAGTGGTAATCTTCCGCAAAGGTGGTGTCAAAGGTTACCATCAGGTAAGGAATGGTTGAACTCAGCTTTGAACCAAACAGTTTGCGGCAGCGCTCATGCATCTTCCTTTTACCGAAATCGTAGGTAACAGGGTTCAGGTGTTTTTTCAGGTATTTTCTGCCCAACCGCATTTGCAATTCCTGCAACTGCCGATGAATATGGCTTTCCGAACTTGCCAGGGATGACAACCCCTGAATGTGCAACTGATCCTGAATGTCCCTGATATCGTGCATGAAATCATGCTCTCCTGTTACATGATAATCGGCATTACAATATAACCAGCATGGCCGTAACCCGTTAATCGCCTGTGCGATTGAAAAAATCGTATGCCAAGGTTCTGTGAATGGATATCCAAGGGATGGGCAACCAACTTGATTGGTTTGAGGAACGCCAACTTGCCGGTATGCGGGCAAGTAAAAGAGAAACGTCCAGGGCTGTTCGTTTGCGCCAGCCACGCCAACCCGACATGCTACAGGGGAGCCAGGCGCCCTGGTCATGAATCAGGTAGTTTTCCGTAATAAGGCAGGATCTTGGTCCAAGACGCGTTATCCCATGTAAGGTAAACGCATGCGTCAAACCTCCTTGCCTCAAACCTGTCGGCACGACCGCAGCGCCGATGGCAAAGTTTTTTCCCGATTCCCAAAGTTAACATTCGTGTAAAACAAGCTGAGGTCTCGCCCCTCCCGTTCGTCTGCTTGTTTTGGAATGCTCAAAAAGAAGCCTCCAATATTCGCCGTTGCAAAAGGATGCTCCGGTTGGCCGCCCAATGGTATCCTGCGATGTGCAGAGACCCAAACAGGCATGGCGCTTTTGCCCAATAATAGACTGGGGATGAGGCCAATGGTATACGTATTGCCGCGTTGGGTTGTTTTTTGATATTGCATGGCGGCGAGCATCACATTCTGAAAAATCGCTTTCCCAGGCGGCGGGCCATAGCTGGAGGGTGTGAGAAAATACCAATAAGCATGTGGATTGAAGGGGAAGGCTATCCCTTGTAGGGCCGCAACTTTGCCCAGAAAAAATAAAAAGATAAGAAGAGCCGGGCAGCACTGGTGGATTGTCATAGGCGAGGATATTTTGAATTTGATGGCGACCACAGAACGAAACTGGCTGCTTGGACGACCCAGGCAATGACGTACCTTTTACCAGCAGGTCGTTCAGGCGTAAGCCTCAATCCTCAAACAAACCCACCATCCTCAACTCAAACCCCTCCAACACCTCACCACCCGTCAGCACCACATCAAACGGAATCGTCTGAATATCGCCATTTTCGGTATACACAAAGGTCTTGCGCCCCTGTGGATCCACGAGCCAGCCCAGGCGGCAGCCGCTGGCCATGTACTCCTCCATTTTTTCTTTTAAAGAAGCCAGATTTTGATCCTCAGATCGCAGTTCCAGCACAAAATCAGGGGCGATGGGGGCGAAGCGGCGGCGCTCGGCTTTGGTGATGGCATCCCAGCGGTCTTTGCGAATCCAGGCCAGGTCGGGCGAGCGCTCGGCGCCGTTGGGGAGCTTGAAGCCGGTGGAGGAGTCGAAAGGCTCACCGAGTTTGTGTTTTTCATTCCAAATGCCGAGTTTGACGAGCAGTTTGGCATTTCTGTTGCCAGTTTCAGAAGTAGTGGGGGGCATAATCAGGATTTCATGTTGGCTGTTGCGCTCGATGCGCAGTTCGGGGTTCAGTTGGCACAATTGGAAAAAAGCCTCGTCGCTCTGGTCGCCGGGGAGGCGCAGGCTGAGTTCTGATGAAGTTTGCCGTTTCTGGCGCTTGGCTGGGATAAGCACTGCGGACATGCTGTGTTGTTTTTTTACAAAAATAGGGGAATTTGAGGGGAATGGCAAGCGTTACGCCACCTTCCAAGTCGCCCCGTATTCCTCCACCAACAAATTATCGTAATAATCCGCTTTCTCGAATAACTGCTGCAGCATGTTTTTGCCCGTGTCTTCATTGAGGTAGCGGTCGAAAATGAGCAGCGACAGCACGATGTCCTGGTCGTTCAGGCTGAGGGTGAGCGCTTCGTTGCTGAAGTTTTCGCGGAGCAGGAATTCGTACAGCGGCTTGATGTTTTCTTTGGGTAGTTCGCACAGCACCGTATCGGCAGAAATAATGCCCGATTTTTCGTGGTAGCTCACCAAAATGGTCGCGCTGCCCTGCTTCACTTCCCAGGCATTGTGCCCCGAGCGGCTCAGGCTCACGTCGTGGCCGATGCTTTCAATCAGGTTTTCCACGCTTTTGGCCACACCGGAAGCTTGGTATGCCTCCGCGGAGCTGGGCAGTTCAATCCGATGGCCGCAATGGGTGCAAAGTTTGTTCTCCACCTGCGCTTCGATGACAATATTCAAGCAGCCAATGCAGCGTGCGGCCTGCTCGTTGTTGAACAATCCAAAGCCGTCCAGGGTGTCTTTCAAAAACTTGACAGGCAGTGAAAACCCGGTATTGTCGCCATTGCGCATCACAAAGGTGTTCACGCCAACCACTTCGCCATCGTTGTCGACCAGCGGGCCACCGCTGTTGCCGGGGTTAAGCGCAGCGTCGATGTGCAGGTACGGGATACCGTTCATCACTTCGCCTGTGTTGGAAATAATGCCACTTTTCAACGAGAATTTCAGGCCAAATGGGTGGCCGATCGCCGTTACCACGTCGCGTTCGCGCAGCACCTTTTCATGACCCAGGACAATCACCGGCATTTCTTCGGCATCTTTTGGCCCTTCCAAAAAAGCCAGATCATATTTTTGATCGATATACCGAACACTGCTAAGCTGCTTGCGGAATTTTGCGCCTTCAATCACCACGCTGCGATTTCCCTCAATCACATGATAATTGGTGACGATCAGGCCCATATCCTGCAAATAAAAGCCTGTACCCGTGCTATACGGGGTAGCGATCTGAATGATGATGTTGCGGTATGTTTCTACAAAATCCATGTTTTATTCCCGCGTTAGATCAGCCTCCTTGAGTGCCAATAAAAAAGATTTGGCGAATAATATTTCCGACGCAAAATCTAAACGCTCAGTATTGATTTTCAGTCGGGTGTACAGCGGGCGGTGCCGCGTTACAATCCGGTTGATTTCTTTGGTAATGGCGGGCTTTTGCAAGCGCCCCTTGGCATCTGTAAAGGGCAATTCATAACCCAGCGCTTTGAAAAAAGGCGCTTCGGTTGTTTGAAAAAACAAGTGCATCAGCTCGCGGTCGGGTTTGGGTGGCGCCTGGTGGAACACGGTGAACCCGATGATGTACTGCGGTACCGCTCGGGCCAGTATTTCGTGGCCCTGTTGGAGCGGCCATTCCATATTGGGCAGTTCCCCTTCAATAAACGTGGTGAAACTGCCGTGCGAAATCGCGGGGTTCACCCCAAAAGTGCTGCGGGTGCGGTACATTTCTTTAAAAAATTCCTCCTTGGGCCGATCCAGCAGTTTCTGAAATTCCTTTCGGATGTTTTGCACTTTTACCTGCGATGTCAGGTTGTTTTTGGCAAAATAAACGGCATGTACCCGTTCCAACACGTCCATCATAAAGCCCTCGGGTTTGGTGAGGTAATCGAGTTTGAACGCCAGGGCCAACAGCAGGTAGGCGTACGTGCCGGGATATTGGTTGGGATCGGGGGTTCCGCCGTCAAGGGCGGCAAAGACAGCGCTTATTTCCTGCTGGATGTAGTTGTACTTAATTTCTTTTTCCGCTTCGGGAATATCGCCGTAGGTGCGTTCTTCCGCTGGAGTAAGGGTCTTGAACTCGTTGAGCAAAAGGTCGTCCTGCTTGTCTGCATGGATGGCCAGCTCGCGCAGCGCGTGCAGGAGTTTTAAGGGTGAGGCATCCAATGCCCCAGAATCAAATAAAATACAGAGGTTGTTGTCCGGATCGAGGGCGAAACGGCTGAATTTAAGGTTGAAATTGGCTTCCATCAGCCGGCGAAGGAAACCCACATTGAGGTCGGTAGCCTTGGCGACTTTGCTGCAAGCCTTTACTTTTTCGGGGCCGGCGATACCTTTGATGAGTCGGGAGCCTTGCCAGAATTCGAAGTGTATCAGGCCGTCTTCTTCCTTGGTTTGGATGTTCTCGCCCGTATCTTCGTCTTTGATAAAATTGAAAAATGCGTGGTAGGCAGCCAGGTGCTCCCCTTTGTCGAACAAATCCAGAGAGCGATCAAAAAAAGCTTGCTGGGCATCAGACTTATACGCATCCGTAAACCGGCCAAACGGGATGTCTGGCTGAACAGTTTTTTTGGCGGAACCAAAATTAAAAATGCGATCTATGATACCCATGCAGAAAATGAGTGCCAAAAGTAGCAAGTTTGCTGGTAAATAAAGTACAATCTGATGATGGATTCCTTTCGCACGGCACTTTCTGCCAGTCCCGCCAATTTCCAAATTGGCCATCGCGACCAGCTGCTGCTTATTGGCTCTTGCTTTACCGAGCATATCGGCAGCCGCTTGGCGGAGCGCAAGTTCCAAACCCTTGTTAATCCTTTCGGCATCGTGTACAACCCGGTGTCGATGGCGCAATGCCTGGAGCGCTTGTTGGCTGAAAATCAAGGTTTTAAGGAAGCTTATCTGGTGCAAAACATGGGTCTTTGGCACAGTTGGGCGCATCACGGCCATTTTTCAAAACCGGATCGGGCACAAACTTTAGCAGGCATCAATGCGGCGTATGCGCAGGGTGTACATCACTTGCAGGGAACCAACAGGCTGTTGCTCACCCTCGGTACCGCCGAAGTTTTTAGCCTGAAAGACAGCGGTGACATTGTCGCCAACAACCATAAAATGCCTGCTGCGATGTTCCAAACAAAACGGCTTGATGTCGGGGAGGTGACGGATGTGCTGGCAATGGCGCTGGAAAAATTGTTGCTGAAAAAACCTGCATTGCAAATAATTCTGAGTGTGAGTCCGGTGCGGCACCTGCGCAACGGCATGGTGGAAAACCAGCGCAGCAAGGCCGTGCTGGTGTTGGCCTGCGAAGCCATATCCCGCCAATTCCCGACTGCCTGCTACTTCCCAGCCTATGAACTCCTGCTCGACGACCTCCGCGATTACCGTTTCTACACCAGCGATATGCTGCACCCTTCCGCCCTAGCAGTCGATTATATCTGGCAGCATTTTTCCGACATGTTTTTTACTGTGGAAACAAAGCGACTCACTGGGGCCATTGAGAAGATACTGGCGGCGGCAGCGCATCGGCCGTTTAACCCGGATACGGCGGAGCATCGGGCGTTTGTGGAGAAGCAGTTGGCGGCGATTGGGGCGTTGAAGCAGGAGGAATGGGCAAACTTCGATTTTGAGAAAGAGGAAGCTGTTTTTAAGCGGGAAACGTGACGTAGCGTAAGTACACATCTTTGCATTGCTGGGCATCACTGTTACATTACGCTGAATACCAGACAGTTGTGCCATTCCGAGCGCAGCGAGGAACCTGTGGAATACGATAATTTCAGGTTCCTCGCTGCGCTCGGAATGACACGACTGCTTGGTTTTCAATATGGAATAAAATAGAATCAGCGGCTTTGACAATTGATCCTACATAGGTTTTGACTTGCAACAAATATGCTATTGCCGCACCTGCGCACACCAGAATCACCGGACGTGGCACTATTCAAACGCCACCGACAACTTCTGAAAATACTGCGCGGTTGTCTCCTTCAAATAAACCCCGAATTTTATAGCCAGCTTGTCCAAAGCGTTCATGTCAAAAAATGTGTAATTGAATTGAAATTGGCTGCCATTGGTCAGCAGTTGCCGGTTTTGACTCAACACGAGGTGCTCAGATGCGGAGAGGTTGTTAACGCCGCCAGCGTCCACATAGCCTTTAAGCCGCCGTTCTGTGGCTTTCATGGCAGCTTCCAGTATGTCGAGGTCGCGGGCTGCTTCCGCGAGGATGCGGCGTTGCAGGTTGATGCTGTCCACGGCGTATTCAATATCTGATTTTACCTGCCGCTGGTCTTTGGTCATGGAATAATAGTGCTTATCAATATCGGTATTGAAATGTTTGACGATTTCCCAATGTTCTAAAGCAAGGCTTTTCATTTGTCCGATGATGTCCCGGAATTTTCCCTGCAAAATATCATAGTG
>JBBRWA010000164.1:0-13373 GCA_038246345.1 Chitinophagales bacterium | reverse complement strand
TTGGCTGTGCTTGATCCGGCGTGGCCTAAACCTCGTAGGTCTAAAACCTCTGCACCCTCCACAAAAAACGTACGTTTTTTGTGGAGGGTGCAGAGGTTTTAGACCTACGAGGTTTAGGCCACGCCGGATCAAGCACAGCCAAATCACGTTCTGTCGTTGTGGCGTTGTGTGCGATTTTTTATGTCGCCAAGCCGCGAAAAACACCTTAGTTTTGTTCTGGGAAATATTTCCACAGAACTACTCCAATATTTTTGCTGATGAAAAAGTATGTAATCTTGCTATCCGCCCTCGCCTTTTTGTTCAATCAAATACTGCCGGCACAAAAAACGACAAGAATCACCCCGCCGCAAAACTCCTTTTTGAACGCCCAAACATGGCAAACGCCTTTCTTAAAATCGTCGCCAATTGTCCAAAATGGCCCTGGAAAGCGGGCTTGGGCAAGCATCAGCATCCAGTATAATACGAGTACTGGTGCCGTCATTAGTCTTGATTCAAGCCGTATTTTTTACGGAAGCAATAACCTCCAAAATGAAATACTGGAATGGCGGATGACCGGCCCGCAGACATTTGAACTTAGCCGAAGAATTCTGTTTGAATACGACAACAATGATAGTTTGACAGTGATGCTGTTTCAGGATTGGGAAAACACAGCTTGGGTTAATGACGCAAAACTCAGCTCAAATTATGACCTGCAAGGCAAGCTGCTCTCCAGGACATCGCAAACCTGGGACGGGAGTGCCTGGGCAAGTGATTTTACAACTCAATTTTCCTACAATGCGAACAACCAATTGATTACTGTTGAGGAACCTTACCAACGCCGCATTTATGAATACGATGCCAATGGCCACAGGATCGCGCAGCTCGAACAGCTGTTTTTAGCCAATGTTTGGGAAAATTCCAGCCAGTATTTATTTTCAAACGATGCGTCAGGCAAGCTCCTAACAACCACTTTTCAGCGCTGGCTTGCAAATACTTGGGTCAATGACCAACAATACAACTATACGTACAACAGCAGCGGAAATTTGGTTTTTCAATTTAATGAAAAATGGAATGTCAACGCCTGGGGAAACAGCGGTCAGTATTATTTCACGTACACACCCGGAGGACTGCCCGACTCTTTGACCACCCAAGTATGGGCCAATAATGCCTGGGAAAATAACTTTCAGTCCATAACCACCTACGACGGAGACGACTGCATTGCGGAATACACCATAAGCCTCTGGAGCAATGCTGCTTGGCGCAAAATTTTTTACGGACGGAATTATTGCGAAGCATTTAGCGCGGTACAAAACTACGCCAACTACGCGTTCGAATTCTCCATTTCTCCCAACCCTGCCGCAGGGGTCACTTTTATAAAAACAGGGGCTGAACACGCAACGTTGGTGAAGGTCTTTGATGCGCAAGGTCGGCTCGTTCGCACGCAAAATTTGCGCGGTGACGAAACAGAAGCCTTGGACTTGCGTGGGATTTCAAATGGGGTTTATATGGTTCAGGTGATTGGGAAAAACGGAGTGGGCGCTTCTAAGGCTTTGATTATTGGGAATTGAGTTTTAGGCCGAAAGATGCTATGTGAGGCCAGAATTTGCTCTAACTTATTCGTCAGACCACGAAAAGTGGTCGGACGAGGGCCATTTGGTCTGACGATTTTTCATCGTCCGACCAATAAGTATAAACAAATGCCCAAATTTACCTCGGTTTTCCTTCCAACAAAAATAAGGGATGACTCATGTTAGACCAGCAGCATTGCCTCTATTTCCTTCAAAACCTCCAACCAAGCGCTATCCTCATCGCCCACGGTGCTGATGACCAAATCCTTGCGGGGCAGCCCCTGCAATTTGCTGAACGGCATACCGCTCCATAAACATGGCCTAAGTTTTATCGGAATCACTTTCGCTTCGCCCGCTTCGTGGCGGCGCATGGCTTCGGCGATTTCGACTTCGTCTACATAATCTGTAGCCAATAAGTCGGGACTGAGCAGCAGGAAAATGATGTCGGCACTGGCGAGTGCATCGCGGATGCTGTCGTCCCAATCTTCGCCGGGACGAATTTTCAGGTCGTCCCAAAGGCGGATTTTGCCGCTTCGCTCGAACGGACGGAGATGCTTTTGAAACATCTTGAAGTGTTCCATGTCCGCTTTTGAATAGGAAAAAAACGCCATCGGAGCGGCGGGTTTTACCGGAACCTTGGCAGTTTTATGCGGCTCGGCTTTGCCTAAAACCACTTGTTGTCCAACGGCCAAATTTTCAAAAACCAGCATGCCGCCCAGCAATTTCACCAAATCCAACCATTTCCTTAACTTGGGACAACGCTCCGTCTGTTCTCCATTTTCAAGCAAACTCTGCAAATCTGAAAACTCGAAATAATGCTGAGGATTGAGCTGCCCGAGACAACCCCCGCAAGGGCATGGCAACACTTCATATGGTTCGATCCCGCCGTATTCCCCATGCAATTCTCGCAAAGTTCTCAAAATCGCTGTGAGCAGGGCTCGCCGATCGCTGCCCTGGGAACAAATGTAAAACGCATCCCTTCCCCGCGATTTGAAGACTTTAACTTCGGCCACCGTGTCGGCTGACCAGCGCAGCACCACGCCATTGCGCCAGACCAGTGTGCGGCTCTTGTCAATGTCGGCGTGGCGGCTCACGATGAACTGCGTCATCAGGGCTTTAGGCAAAAATTTGTACTCCACGTACATTTCCAGCGCGTCGCCCTCCATATCCCAGCCCTCTGGCGGGGCGGCAGGCAGCAGCGGCGGCGTGACGAATTCCTTGCCGTTGGGCAGCGGGTAGGCCATTTTGAATTGCTGCATCAGTTCCAGCAGTTGTGGGCGCATCTCGGCATGTTCGTCGCCCGACCAGATGCGGCGCAGGTCGTCCCAATCAAAAAAACCTTTTCTGTCCTCCGCCACCCGCTTGTCTTCGAGGATTTGATAGACGGCGTGGGTGGCCCACTCGTTTTTCAGGATGAAGTGCTGCTGCAACAACTCGCTTTTTTGGTAGTGCAGGCATACGCCAATGGTGTACAAAATGTTGCTCAAAATCAGGGCACTCTGGCGTTCCGGCAAGTTGTTGTCGCGGCATATTTTGAAAAACTCTTGCTGTGAAATGTAGTTTTCGTCGCGCCTGCGCTCCAGTTCCACACGGATGTCGGCCCAGTTGTTTGGGTATTCCGTTTTCACGTGCGGCAGTTGCTCAGCCAGGTATTGGATACACTTTTCCAAGGCTGGCACGCCATTTTCGTTGAGCAGGTTGACCAAATGCACCTCGCGCAGGAGCTTGGGAAACTGTTTTCGCCAGCGTTCCTCATCGAAAGTGCCGTAGCCTGCGCCTTCCCGGAATTCATTGAGCGCGACCACGAGCGGACTGCCCTTGCCAAACAGGTCGGCGGTCTGGAACCAGTCGTTGATGTCGGTCCCGGCATTGCCGCTGTCGGCTACCATGACATATACCGCGCCTTCGGTGTAAAAAAATTGGTGCAGCGGCTTGTACTTGTCTTGCCCGGCAAAGTCCCAGATGTGTAGCTTGAAATCACCTTCGGCTACCGGGAACTGGTACTCTCCGATGACGATGTTTACGCCCTGTGTGCGGTCTTCCTGCTTCGGCAATTCCTATCTGAGCAGGCGGCAGGCGAGGGAGGTTTTGCCCGCACGGCCGTCGCCAAGCAGGACGAGTTTAAATTCGAGCAGGGGTTTTGCGCCTGTTTTTTCTTTTTGTTTGAAGTATTCGAGGATGGCTTCGTTGCCTTGTTGGACAATTTCAATTGGTGGGTTTTGGAGGGGGGTGTCATAAAGGGAAATACCGCTACCGCCGTATTTTTCTAAATTCGTGCGTATTCCATTTTTTATCAAATTTAATAATGGTGCAAGGTCGCTGATTTGATTGGAACTGAGGTCGAGCGTCGTCAGGTTGGTCAATTTTTCCAAAAATCGCCCGTCGCTGATTTGATTGGAGTCTAGGCAGAGTATTGTCAGGTTGGTCAATTTCTCCAAAAACCGCCCGTCGCTGATTGGCCACGAGTCCTCCGAGCTAGCACCAAAAACCACTATTTTTAACCCCAAAGGCAGCAGACCAACAGGCGAGACAACGATTTTATTGGGTTTGCCGCCCATGTTTTGACTGAAAACCCATTAGCTTTGTACCCCATCAAACCATTCATTCGATACAATCAAAGCCTCCAACCAATCCAATTCCGACAGGTCGGGCAGTTCGCTAAGGCCACAGTTGCCGAGGTCAAGATAACCGCTGCGTTCGCGTTTTTCTTTTTCAATGAGTTGTTGGGCTTGTTCAGTCATGCTTTCTACATAAAACGATGTGAATGAAGGGAAGCAAAACTAATGCCTGGAAATTGAAGGTGGGGAAAAAATGTGTTTTGATTCGCTATTAGTTCCGTGAGCCTGAAGGCTCTCGTCCAGACCGCGTGAACGCGGTGCTACCTGCGCTCCGTGGGTGCATCCATTTTGATTATAGCGAGCGAACGAACAGCGCGGCGCTAACAAATCTCCTCAAATACCCAAGTAAACGGTTGTTCTAGCCGATGTCTACGCATCCTAACCCATTTTCCAAAAGACAAATGCCGCAAATTTAAGAACGAATGCGCCCACGAAGCGCTGGTAGCACCGCGTTCACGCGGTCTGGATGAGGGCCTTCAGGCCCGCGTCTAAAAAAACAATCGTTTTATTTGGGACGCTCCAACGATAAAAAATCGGGAGGCTCTACCACCTGCGCTACGGAATAGGGCACAAAAAAAGCCCCGGCGTATTGCCGAGGCTTTAAAATGTGATCCCGATGGGATTCGAACCCATGACCACTTGATTAAAAGTCAAGTGCTCTACCAGCTGAGCTACGGAATCAAGCTCTTTCAAAAGCGGGTGCAAAGGTAATACGGAGAAGTGCAAAAAACCAACACCCAGACAAAAAAAATCCCAACGATTATTCTGAATCCAACCTAAAAACGCCTTGGAGGGAAAATAAGTTTCGGATTGCCCTACCTTCGCGGCACTTTTTGAAAGAAATAATGGTTTAACTTCCAACCCAGCCACCCATCCCAAGCAAAGGCCCCACATTATCAAATTATCAAATTACCTAATTATCAAATTAAAAATCATGGAATCTAAACGCCAAAAACAAGTAGGCGAAGTTATACGACGCTTTTTCGGCATGATCCTCACCGAAGAGGGCGGCAATATCTATGGCCGCGACAAACTCGTGACCGTCACAGATGTGAAAATGACACCCGATTTGCTCATCGCCAAGATATACATCAGCGTGTATGGCACCGACGACAAGCAAGAGGTGATGCTGCAGCTGGAGGAGAATCAGGTGCGGCTGCGTCAGGCATTGGCGGGTAAAATAGGCAGACAAATGCGCCGCATGCCCGAAATCGAATATTTCCTGGACGATACCTTGGATGAAATGTTCCGGGTGGACGCCCTGCTCAACCGCGTGGGAGAAGAAGACAAAAACCTGGGTAAATAAGGATGCCTGTGCCGAACGCTTTAACCATACTCGAAATCGCCCGGCAAACCATCCAGCTGGAAGCGGATGCCTTGCAAACGCTGGCCGATAGTCTGGACGACAGCACTGATTTTCAACGTTGTATAGAGGCATTGGCGCAATCCAAGGGTCGACTGGTGCTTACGGGCATCGGTAAAAGCGCCATTGTGGCCCAGAAAATCGTGGCGACCCTCAATTCTACGGGTACGCCCGCGCTTTTCCTCCACGCCGCCGATGCCATTCACGGCGATCTGGGCATGATTCTGCCCGATGATTTTGTGCTTTGTATTTCCAAAAGCGGCGAAACCTCCGAAATCAAGGTGCTAATTCCCCTGCTCAAAAACTTCGGAAATCCGCTGATCGCCATGACCGCCAACCGCCAGAGCACCCTGGCGCGCATGGCCAATTACCTGCTGTGGACGCCCGTAGACCAGGAAGCTGACCCCAATAACCTGGCTCCTACCACCAGCACCATTGCCCAAATGGCCCTGGGCGATGCCCTGGCGATGGCCTTGCTCAGCTACAAAGGTTTTTCTGCTGCGGATTTTGCGAAATTCCATCCTGGGGGGGCCTTGGGCAAACAACTCTACCTGCGCGTGCGCGACCTGTACCTGCTGCATGAGCGCCCGGTGGTGCGCACCAACGCGAGTTTGCAAGATGTGATCCTGGAAATTTCCTCCAAGCGGCTCGGTGCTACTGCCGTGCTGGACGAAAATGACCAATTGGCGGGCATCATTACCGACGGCGACCTGCGCCGCATGCTGCACCAGCAACGCGATTTTAGCCAGGTAAAAGCTGCGGACATCCTTTCTCCTGCGCCCAAAACCATCGAACCGGATGCCCTGGCAGTGGAAGCACTGGCACTGCTGCGCTCCTTTTCCATCACCCAACTGGTGGTGCTCGACAAAGGTCAATATCTCGGTATTGTACATTTGCATGATTTGATTCGCGAGGGATTGGTATAAGATTCCTAACTTCGCTCCATGCACAAGTTCCTCTATAATTATCTGCGCCAATCAGTGCGCCGAAAACTGGGCATGACGACCAGCGTGCTCGTCTCGCCGTACCGGATTGCTCGGGAGTTTTTGAATTTCAAAACCACCGTTATATACTGGTTTAGAAGTGCCGTATTGGTAACCATCGGTATTCTCTCTGCGGGTTTTGGCTTAAAAAGTTTTCTGTTGCCCAATCATTTTATCGATGGTGGCATCACGGGTATTTCCCTGATGGTAAATGCAACAAGTGGCGCGTCACTTGCCTTTTTGCTGGTGGCCTTTAATGCCCCTTTTATTGTTTTGGGATATCAACAGTTTGGCTCTTCGTTGGCGCTGAAAAGCACTTTTGCTATTCTTGGATTGGCGATGGCTGTTGCCTTTATTGAGTACCCGGTCGTCACTTCCGACAAGTTGCTGGTGGCCTCTTTTGGCGGTGTTTTTCTGGGGCTGGGTATCGGCCTGTCCATCAGGGGCGGGGCCGTTATCGACGGGACGGAAGTATTGGCCATTTATATCGGAAGACGAACAGGTTTGAGTATTGGGGACGTTATTTTGATTTTCAATTTAATGATATTCCTGACAGCTGCGTATGTACTATCGCCTGAAGCTGCCATGTACTCCATGTTAACTTATGTGGCAGCCGCAAAAACGGTCGATTTTGTCGTTGAGGGCATTGAGGAGTATATTGGGGTGACCATTATCAGCACGCACCAGGAAGAGATCAAAACAATGATAGCCTCCCAAATGCGGCGCGGGGTCACCGTTTACGCGGGCAAAGGCGGCATCGGAAAATCGAATAGGATATCTAAAAACATCGATATTTTGTTTTCGGTTGTCACCCGGCTTGAGTTGTCGAAATTGAAGGTGGAAATAGCCAAGATAGACCCAAATGCTTTTATCGTTCTTTCTAAAATTTCGGATGTGAAAGGGGGGATTGTGAAAAAACGGCCGTTGAAGTAGTGTTTGATACTCAGAATGATGATCGCAGCGCGGAAGTGGGAGCTTTTTGAAACATCTTGCGGGCTGTTTTTGATTGACGATTTTTGAAGCTTATACGCGATTTGTGCGGTATTATAGCTGATTTCTTCGATTTGTGAAGATTGAAATAATTGCTCGAAGCTACGTGAATGCGTCATTATCAAATTATCCCATTACCAAATTATCAAATTAAAATTCATGTTATCCATAGACGAAATCCGCTACCGCCTCTCGCAGCCCCTGCCCGGGCTTGATGCGCAATTGCGCATGGCATTTTCGCAGCGGGCCATTGCTTTGCAACAGAATCCGTACCATCCCGGCAATGCGCGTATTGCTTGTGTCACGTTGCTACTGTGGCAGAACGATTCGGATTGGCATACGGTGCTCATACAAAGAACCAAGAACCCGCTCGACCGCCATAGCGGACAGGTGAGTTTTCCCGGCGGGAAGCAAGATAAAAGCGATGAAAGCCTGACGCATACCGCCCTGCGGGAGGCAGAAGAAGAAATTGGAATACCGCCAAGTCAGCTTGAAATACTGGGAGCGCTGACGGATCTATACATCCCTGTCAGCAATTTTATCGTACATCCTTTTGTAGGCGTGCTTACAGGTCCCCCTCAGTTTTCTGCGCAGCCTGGGGAAGTAGACAGCATTCTAACGCCATCCATCCAGCATTTTCAACAGGCAGAAAATAAGGATTTCAAGGAATTAGTGGTGGGTACCGGTATATTGCTGAAAGATGTACCTTGTTACTTGGTAGAAGGGCGTGCCGTTTGGGGTGCTACGGCGATGATCATGAGCGAGTTTTTAGAAATTTTGGGTTAGAGCTTGACGAGGGTTTTCTCGCCAGGCCAATAAAAAAGCATTTTTTTGCCTTTTTTTGGTGAAGTAATCCCGACGATGCTCCTTCTAAATGTCAAAAACTGGTAAAAAAATGCCTCGTTTTTGCCTCTGGCATAAAATACACATCATGCTCGACGTCTTAAAATAACAAAAGCAACGTCTAAATGAATGTCTTTGTCGCGAATAGGCAAGTTTGGGGGCAGCTATAACAGGAAAAGTAGCGTCATACTTACGATGTTTAAATAAACCATTTTTACCCGCTGATCGTTATCTAAGAGACCATACACACAAACTATGAAAAAACAGATCCTATTAACATGTGTTGCCTTTTTGGGTTTTTGTACCCTGGCATTTGCCCAGCCCTCCAACAATGAGTGTACAAACCCTATCCTCATTACAACCGTTTTCAACTATTGCAGCCCCATTGCTGCTTTCACCAATGTGGCTGCCACGCCTTCCAGTTACGGCCCCGCATCCTGTTTTGGAACCACGCAAAATGACGTGTGGTTTGCCTTCACCGCACAGGCTACTGACGTCAGTATTACCGTGCGTGGTGCCACCTCAGGTGCACCGGGCGGCACGCTCAAAAGCCCACAAATAGCCTTGTATTTCGGCAATTGTGGGGGCATTATCAATCAATTGGATTGTCAGTCGGGGGTGGGCACCAATATCGCTGAGGGCTATCAAGGGGGCTTGTTTGTGGGCTCTACCTACCTCATTCGTATTCAAGGGGCTGGTGGACAAACGGGCACTTTCCAATTGTGCATCAACAATTACAATCCTCCGGTAGAACCAACGTCTGATTGTCCGGAAGCCTCCATTTTATGCGATAAATCGCCTTTTGTGGTGCAAAAAGTAACGGGCGCTGGTGCCAATAATTTGGAAATGGAAGATGCTACCTGCTTTTTTAACGGCTCACCAGGTATCAAAGAGTCCAACTCGACCTGGTTCGTATGGACATGCTCCCAATCCGGCACCCTGACATTTACCCTGAGTCCCATCAACCTGCCAGACGACCTGGATTTTGTGGTGTACCGGCTCCCCAACGGCATCGGCAATTGTTCCGGCAAGCAAATATTGCGCTGCATGGCTTCTGGTGAAGGCCCGCCCTATCCCAGCCCCTGCCTTGGCCCAACCGGACTGCGCGCAGGCGACCCTGATGTCAGCGAAGATGCAGGCTGCAGCGATGCTGGCGACGATGCCTGGCTCGCACCTTTAGACATGGTGCAGGGTGAAACCTATATTTTGGTGGTCAACAATTTTTCCCAAACAGGCAATGGATTTGCCATTGAATTTGGGGGCACGGGCGAATTCCTGGGCCCGGAAGCCAATTTTGAAACGATACCCCAAGCCGTATGCCTCGGCACCGATGTGCAAGTGATTGACGCATCTACTTTTGCCATTGGTCAAATAACGGAGTGGAACTGGAGCTTTGGCGCGGATGCTGTACCACAAACAGCGACCGGGAAAGGCCCGCACACAGTGGCATTCAACACGCCCGGCAATCACCCCGTGGTGCTGACTTTAAAAACTGACCTGGGTTGCAAAGTAACCGACATCCACAGTTTTTTGATTTTCCCGGATGTGACGGTGGATACCCTGATTGCGGCACCGGATTGCAATGGCACCACAAATGGTCAAGTTACCATCAACAATATTACCAGCGGCACGCCGCCATACCTGTTTAGCTGGAACAGCGGCCCCTTTGGCCCCAACAGCACTTTGGACAACCTCGGCGTAGGCGTGTACACCCTCATTATCCGCGACTCCAATCTGTGTGAAACCAGTCTTTCCATTGACGTAAAGGAGCGGGTGCTGACGGCAAACCCGCTTGTGCAGGCACCGCTTTGTTTTGGCGACAACAATGGTGTCATCACCATGGAGATCACCAATGGAGTGGACCCGATACAATTCAACTGGGGAAGCGGCTTCATCTCAAGCAATTCACAAGGGGGCTATGCTTCGGGTCTTTACACCGTCCAGGCAATTGACGATGTACTGTGTAAGGGTAATTTCAATGTCACCGTCACCGACAACGCGGCTTTGACCATTACAATGAATGGCACGGATATATCGTGCTTTGGTGCCAATGATGGCATGGCCGAGGCGATTGTAAGTGGTGGCGTTAGAGATTATATGTACACTTGGTCGAATGGTGCGACAACAGCGAAAATCACCGACCTGGCACCTGGGCAATATGATGTTACGGTGAATGATAACAACGAATGCGTCATCTATGGCACTGTAACCATCGTTGAGCCGCTGGATGTGGCCGTCGCGGTAGTCGATGTGGTGAATTTGCTTTGCAACGGCGTGCCGGAAGGCTCGATTGAAGTGCAGGGGTTGGGCGGGCAACTGCCGTATACGTTCAGCCCAGACGGTCTCAGTTATGTTACGGCCAACATATTGGCTGGCCTGGCTGCGGGCGATTACTGGGTGAAAGTCAAAGATGCCAACGGTTGCATCGACTCCGTTTTTGCGACCATTCTCCAACCGCCAGCGCTCTTCGTCATCGCGCAACCCGGCGACACCCTGCTCGATTTGGGCTTTATGGTCGACGTGAACACGGTGACGGGGCCGAGCGGTCGTCCGGTCGATTTTGAATGGAGCCCTTCAGAAGGGCTGAGCAGTACTACGCTGGCCGAGCCAACCATCACGGCCATTCGGGAGCAGTATTATATTGTAAAAATCACCGACGAAGACGGCTGTGTGGCATTCGACACGGTACATATTCGGGTGAACAAGGTTCGTCCGGTCTATTTCCCCAATATTTTTAAGCCAGATGGGTCTACCCAATTCGGCAATGATTTCTTCACGGGCTATTCTGGCCCTGCTGCCGATCAGATCAACATGTTGCGCATTTACGACCGTTGGGGAAGCCTTGTTTTTGAAAGAAAAGATATGGCTTTGAACGAGCCAAACCTGGGTTGGGATGGCACCAACAGGGGCGATAAGGTGCAAGGCGTATTTACCTGGTATGCGCTCGTGGGCTTTATTGACGGGGAGGAGCAGCTGTATGAGGGGAGTATTACGGTGCTTCGATAATGTGAAAATTTGATAATGTGATAATTCGATAATGTGATAATAGGCGTTGCTCTTTGGCATGTTGGGCTGGGGTGAGCAGCAAAAACGTTTGTTTTTCCGCACAACGGACACAACTTCCGTCCACCGCTTCCCTTACCCTGAGTTGTCTTGCTGTAGGCATCCGTCCACGTATAAAGGGGAAAAGCAAACTAGGATGTCACGGCATTAGTACGTTCAGCGCACTTAACGTGGACGGATGCCTACAACACGACAACTCAGGGCAAGGGAAGCGGTTGATGGTGAATGCCATTGGATACTTACTTTCGTTTTGAGCAACGCGACGTTGTGTCCGTTGTGTCGTCGTGTGAGAAAATTAGGTCTTTAGCGCGTTAGCGTTTTAGCGTTTTGTGCGAGACAAATGTTGTGTAATACCGAATAATCCAAAAAATCTGCTCACTTTCGCAACTGGAAAAAATCTACCCACCTAAACTTGCGAAAATCATGCAAAACGCCCAAACACTTTACCTCAAAAATATAGAGGGTCTTGTCCAGGAAAACGAAGTTGAAAAAGCCATAGAGCTCCTACTGGTACTCGACGATGAAGCACAGGCTGGCATTCGCCAAGACGTGATTCTGATGTCGGCACAGTTGAAAGAGCTGGAGAAAAATGTGCAACGCGGATTGGTTACCCCGATGGATTCCGATTACCAAAAAGTGAAGAACCGGATTCGTTACGGCCTCACCGAAATGATGAAGGACATTCCCCGGAAGATTGAACTGTATTCCCAGGTGCGCAACCTAAATACCTACCAATTCAATATTTCCGACAAGGAAGTCAGCCTGGAGAAAATCATCGGCAGCAAGGATAATTTGTTGACCATCGCCTGGTTGGAAAAAGCGCTGACAGCTTCCAGGGCCGTGTGCCGGGTAGTGCGTGAAGACGGTGAGTCCGGCACGGGTTTCCTTACCCAGGACGGGTACTTGTTCACCAACCATCATGTGCTGGAAACCCCGGAAGATGCTGCGGGCGCGACCATTGAATTCAATTACGAAGTAGGCCAGACAGGCACTGTAAAGCCCTTGTCGCAGTACAAACTGGATGCCTCCGATTTCAAGACCAGTCCAGTGCCACAGTTCGATTTTACCAAAGTGAAAGTTATTGAAAATGGCAATAAACCCCTAAAAGATTGGGGCTTTCTGGAATTTGACCCCAGTGCCATGCCTGCCATCGGCGATGCCGTCACCATCATCCAGCACCCTTCCGGCGGCGACAAACGCATCGCCCTGCGCGCCAACGAGGTGGTGGAACAAAAAGCCCAATTCCTCTACTACACCACCGACACAGAACCCGGCAGCAGCGGCTCGCCTGTATTCAACCGCGATTGGAAAGTAGTCGCCCTGCACCACGCCGCCAAACAGATCAATGGCCGCGATGCCAACGAAGGCATCCTATTCAAGAATATCCTGGAATTCCTAAAAGGCTAATATCGCACCTTTAATTGGCTGTAATTTCCCCTCATTTCTAAGCGCAACAACAACCGGAAACCTTGAAACTGAAACCTGAAACCAATTCCCATGCGTAACAACAACCGGAAACCTGAAACCATGAAACCTGAAACCTCTTTTTAGTATGACTGCGTCTGAACTCAAAGCCCTCGTCACCAAACTCCTCGTCGACGATCTCGATCAGGCCCTCAAAACCGCGCAAGAAGGTCTGCCCGAAGCTGCGCCCAAGGCAAAGCAAATATTACTCTTGCTCGGCAAACAGGCTGACCTTAAAAAAGGGATTGGGAGGGGCATATTAAACGCTGAAAACATCGAGTTGGGCACCAATCAGGTGCGCAGCAGCTTGATCGATTTGATGGACACCTTGACGGAGGGCGATTTGAGCGTCACTTCGAGCACTATAGCCCCTGTGACCGCATCAAAGCCCAAGTTCGTGGTTGTCTATGACCAGGCCGACCAGGCGGTAGCGACCCAGCTCAACCGTCATTTGAACATATTAAGGATCACGGGCAAGCTCGAAATTTACAACGTGAACGAC
>JBBRWA010000163.1:0-13382 GCA_038246345.1 Chitinophagales bacterium | reverse complement strand
TGCAAATCCTCAACGACTATTTCAAAATAGTGAAGCCGGAGAAAATGTTGCCATCTGACTATGAGTATCACGGCAACCTGCTGGTCAAAACAAAAGGCGATACGATCAACGCCATTGCTGACTACCTCAAAGCCATTGAAATGGACACCTCCGGCAACGGCACCTGGAAGTTGTACAAAGACATTGCTGAGTTGCAATATTCCCGCAAAGACTATTGTAGCGCTGCCAAATCTTATGGCCAGCTCCTCGACTCGTTGCCTTCTAATGACCGAAACTACGCCACGTTCCTATACTTTAAAGGCGTTTCGCACTATTATTGCAAAGGTGACAGCATGAATTATGTCAAGGCAGAGATAGAATTCAAAAGGATTACTGAATTTCTGCCGGACAAAATGACGGGCTGGGAATGGGCTGCTAAGGCTGCTGGTGCTCAAGACCCTGATCCGGAAGAAATTGCAGCTGATCCGACCAAGGCCAACAGCTACGGTAAGGCGCTTTATTACCATGAAAAAATCATGGAGATTTTTGGCACAGACATGGAGAAAAAAGCTGACTTGCTGAAAGCTTGCAACTACCTGGCGTATTGCTACTTCGTCAAGAAAGAAGAAGCCAACTTCAACAACATCGTCGCCAAATGGCTCGCACTGGAAACCGATCCAGAAAAGATAAATACCATCAACGAGATGAAGAATGCTTTCGGGCAAGAAGAGGAGCCTGTTGCACCAGGGACGCCGGGAACCAAGCCTAAAACACCAGCAGGCGGCGGCGGGAATCACTAAATAAAGCCGCGTAGCGGCGACATTTTAGTAGTAGTGGTGTATAATTAAAAACCGCGTAGCGGTGACATTGTAGGATTCAAAATTTCGGGTTGAACAAAAACCAGCCATTTGATATCCAATACTGTCACTGTTACGCGGTTTGTTTTATGTCCACAAACAGAAGCTTGAAGCTAAAAGAATATACCCAATTTCAAAGAAATGATGCCCATGTTGGCTTTTGAGTCTTCCTTTTCCCAGCCGTTGGGTGTTAATACCGAACCAGAATCCCGTGTTAAATCCGTGAACTGCTTTTGGAAGGCAATACCTGCAACTGCGGTGGCATGTGTGGCGAATTCGTATTCAATGCCTGCACCCAAGCCCCAAGAAAGCGAAAGTCCGTTAATATCAGAACGGATGTTCTCATCATCTGAATTTTGGTTGTTGGTGCCGCGAATATCACCCGTTCCTTTGGAGACAAAGCCTAAAGTAAACACTGGAATTTCAGCGTAAAACTTCATGCGCGAGTCCTCGTTGGAGCCGCCGCGCATTTTAAAGCCAAGCGGGATTTCAACGTAATTGACCCGATAATGTAACTTTGCATTCATCGGCATGGTGTCGAGGGCTGGAGAGCTCAGGTCAGACTTTGGCCAAAACACGCCTTTGCTATGGCCATTTTGCAGGAAACCACCTTGGTTGAACCCAAAGCCCAGTCCGGTGGTGATGGAATAGTTACTGGCAAAATAGAACTCTCCCATCACGCCGAGTTTCAAGCCCCAATTGGAGCTTAAGCCCTCAATCTTTTTATCGTTGGTGCGCAACCAAGACCAAGATGGGGAGGCCTGAACCCCAAAACGAACTTTCTGAAAGTCCTGGGCAAAAAGACCCTCCAGTAAAAAAGTAGAAAACAATAAGACCAAGGCAATTTTTTTCATAACAGTGTTGTTTGTTTGCAGTTTCAATAAAATGAATTTTTCAATGAATGTAACAAAGGTAATCGGATACTGGCAGGTAGTTCTCTTGTTTTCACTTCTTTTTGGCTGCGGCCAAGGTAATGATCGCAACACACCGGATGTATCAGGAATTAAGGTAAATGTAAAAATACAGCGTTTTGAACAGGATTTATGCGCATTAGACACCAATAACCTCGCAGTAGGAATGGCGCGACTAGCGCAGAAATACCCCAGTTTATTCCCACTGTTTACCGAAAATATCATCCGCGACCAAAGCAATCCGAACGAAACAGCAGAACAGGCCCTCCGCGGATTTGTTTCTGCACCAGCGACACGGTTACTCTACGATACTGTGCAGCAAGTGTACGGCGACCTGCGCTGGCTCGAAAAAGATCTCTCCCAAATGTTTCGGTACTACAGATATTATTTCCCACAAAAACCCGTGCCAGAAGTGGCTACCATCATCTCGGAGTTCTCCGTTGATGCCTTTACCTTTGGCGATAGCCTCTGTGGCATAGGACTCGATTTGTTTCTTGGGGAAAATTATCCTGCTTATAACCCGGAAATTTTCCCATCCTACATCCGGCGGCAATTTCAACGAGACTATATCGTCACCAGGCTTACCAAAGCCTTGGCGCAGAATAGCTTGGGCGAAACGCCGCCCGGCACCCAGCTGCTAGATATGATGTTGTACAACGGCAAAATGCTGTACATACTGGATTGCTTGTTGCCCACGGTGCCCGACAGCATGAAAATGGGTTATACCAGCGCTCAAATGGACGGCTGTGTGTACAATGAGCAAGCGGTGTGGGCCAGGCTTTTGTCGCAAAACCTGCTCTACTCCAGCAACTTTGAATCCTTCCGCAAATTGGTTACGCCCAGCCCCAATGCGCCCATGGTTTTTCAGGAGGCACCTGGAGAGATCGGCAACTGGTTGGGTTGGCAAATCGTAAAAGCCTACATGAAACGCCACCCGGAGACCAGTATGGAGGCGCTGTTGAAAATGCAGGATTCTCAAAAATTACTGGAAGAAGCTAAGTATAAGCCCAAGCGGCCGGGATAAGGCCCTCTACTGCGTAGCTCGGATATACGACCAACCTTTTTCCTGTTTCAATACCACCTCCACCACACCGGCGGGTACCGTGCGGCATTCCCCGACCAGTTCCTCTCGCTTGATTTTGCGTTCGCGCATGGTGTTTTCGCAGGCCACAAAATCAACACCCTGGGCGTGCAAGTCGCGAATTTTGCCCGCTTGATGGGTTAGGGCCGTTTGCAGGAAGCTTATGCCGCTGTTGTGGCAAACCACTTCGATTTTGGCATTTGGGGCAGCCGTAAGAAAGTTGCTTAGTTGTTTGGCCAGGCTTTTTTGCACCACGGTGTCAGCGGTAGTGAGGTGAAAAACGACCTTGAGTTTTTTGGTGGTGGCAATTGGTTGTTCAGACTGGGATTGCACCGCAGTGGCGAACAAAAGGATAGCGAAGAAAAAGAGGGTGTGTTTCATAAATGTTTATTTGAGGTAAAGCTACAATAACAACGCCTCAAAGCAACCCAAAACACGCGTTCTGAATCAAAGGGATATCATTCATCAAAAAAGCTAAACCAATGTCAAAGTTTCTCTCACTTTTCGTCTGCTGCATTTTACTACAATCATTGTGTGCTCAAAACAATTGCCTCCAACAACTTGACAAGGAGGGCATTTACCTAAGGACGGATTTTTGGCGCGGTACTACGTTGGTAAAAGGAACCCAATCAAAATCTGTGGGTTTTTTTTTCAGGCAGATAGAACCTGAATTCAACAATTTCCCCATCGCACAGAAGATGTTCAAAAAAGCGCAAAAAGACAATAAGATAGCTTTTGCAGCCGGTATGGTCGGCTTGGCAGGCATAATGGCGGGCTTGATTCTGAACACCAGTGCCATTGATTCAGATGGAAATATTACAAACCACAAGAAGTTTGATGCTGGAAATGGGATCATGCTGGGATCGGCTGTGTTGACGCTAGCTGTGGCAGTGCCATTTCGTGCTAGGTCCGATAGGAAACTTGCTGATGCCGTTTGGCAGCGGAATCGGGAGATGATGCAATGATTGATGAATCGCCCTCCGATTTCATCCGAAATTATCGCCTGACAGAGGCGAAGTCCCTGCTCAAAACGACCGACCTGAACGTGTCGGAAGTAGCGTGGAAGGTTGGCTCGGCACTAGTAAAAATCAATGCACATTGCCATTGTGCAAATTTATTCCCTACTGAAAACACCAAACAGCTGTGTCATTCCGAGCGAAGCGAGGAACCTGAGGCGTAACGATGCCAGGCCACAGGTTCCTCGCTTCGCTCGGAATGACACACCTGTTTGGCATGCAAGAAAATTCAAAGTTGGTGCCCGCCAAATACGAAGCGTATGAACATACGCGATGTCAACGACTTTGGGTAAAACCCAATGCTGCCAAATGATCCCAAAACTCCGGGTACGATTTCTCAACTACCTTAGGATGCTCAATTTCAACTTCCCCCAGCATCGACAAAGCCGCAAAAGCCATCGCCATGCGGTGGTCGCCGTAAGTAGCAAAGCGTGGCGTAGTTTCCAATTCCGCCTTTCCTTGTACCTGGTAGAAAGTTTTTTCGGGATGCCGTTTGTTCATGTGCGGCGGTAGCTTGACAAATGTCACCCCCACTTTTTTCAATTCGGCATTCAAGGCAGCGATCCGATCCGTTTCTTTGATGGAAAGGGTTTCCAGTCCAGAAAAAACACCCGTGATGCCCAGGCCAGCACAGACCACCGCAAGGGTTTGGGCAATGTCGGGACATTCCAGAAAATCTTGTTCGAAAAAAGGGCGCGGCGCTTGGCCACTTTTTCGGAGCACCAGCGTATTGTCTTCAAAAGTGGATTCAATGCCAAATCCCTGCATCATTTTCACCAACACGGCATCGCCCTGCCAACTGTCCGCCTGAAAACCTTCAAGCCTAAGTTCCAAGTCTTCCGCAAAAACTGCCATCGCATACCAGTAAGAAGCGCTCGACCAATCGGCTTCGACGGCCAGACAACGGGCTGTATAGGCGCCCGGTTTTACCAGAATGGCATCGCCCTGCCAATGAACGTCAGCGCCAAAATAACGCATCATTTTTACCGTCATTTCCAGGTAGGGGCGTGATACCAACGGACCGTCGGGCAGCAGCTCAAGTCCCTCGGGTAAGTAGGGCGCAATCAACAATAATGCCGACAGAAACTGACTGCTGACATTTGCTGGGACACTTATTTTGTGGGTAATTTCAGTTGTAACATTCCGTTCTCCAATCAACAGCGGCGGGTATCCTTCCTGGCCTAGATATTGGATGTCAGCACCTAAGCTGCGTAAGGCATCCACCAATGGGCCAATGGGGCGCTCTACCATACGTGCCGAACCCGTCAGCGTATGGTGGCCGGGTTGCAAAGCCAAATAGGCTGCTAAAAACCGAAATGTGGTGCCCGCATCTCCCGCATCAAAAGTATCGCCAGCGTGTGCAAGTAAGGATTGCAGGGTGCTGGTATCTTTGGAGGTCGACAGGTTGGAAAGCCAATCTGGAGGCTCAGCTTTGGCCAGCTTGAGGATAATCAACGCCCGATTGCTGATGCTTTTTGAACCATTCAGGGGCAAATTGCCCCGAAGCACCCGAGAGGGTTTTGAGAGGGTAGTGGCCTCCATGTCCTTGCTTTTAAATTTTGTCGTTGTGGTCTACCAATTCCATCACGGTGCGGAAAGCGGCGTATTTTCCGTCGTAGCGTTCGCGGTGCTGGCGTTGCAAGGCTGGCGCAAACTCCTCCTGATAGCGCATCAAATGTGGCATGTCTTTCACCAGGTATTGCATGGTGTAAATTTCAGAATCGACATGATCGTGACCAATAAGTCGGCTCATGCGATAGGAGATAAACATGCCTGTTATCATCACCTCCGGGATATGGGCATCGCGCATCCAATTCAACCAATCCTCATGAACATCGAGGTCTATGGTGACCGTTACGTTGTAAAGCAACATAATTTTAAAATTATTGGTTTCAGGTTTCAAGGTTTCAGGTTAAGGGGCTTCGCTCTTGGGATTGACGGAATGGGGATTTAGGTGTTGTTTTTCAAAGGGGTTATGACAATAGGCCTGGCAAAAAAACACAAACAAATTATAATTTCGTTCGAGCGTTAAACCTCGTAGTTTTTTTCAAACCTAGCATAGGTGCATCTCTTCGTAATAGCGGGCGTCAACGTTGAATCATATTGAATACCAAGCAGTTGTGTCCTTCCGCGCGCCCCGCGGGCACCGGGGTAGCATATAGATTCAGGTTCCTCGCTGCGCTCGGAATGACACAACTACTTGGCTTTCGATAGGAAAATAAAATAGGAGCAATTGCATTGCCAATTGATTCTAGCTAGGCTTGGACTACTGTACATGCCCTTGAAACAGTATTTCAAAGTTACGAACCAATCGCGTAACCCTGAAACCTGAAACCCCTAGAAGCGCTTTTTCTTCCCTTTTCCACCTTTCTTCTCCCACTTGTCGAACATCTTGTCCTCTTTTTGTGGTCCACCGCTGCTTTTGCCCTTTTGCTCGGAGGCATCGTCGACACGGATGCGGCGACCATTGATGGTGAATTCAGACAAGCCCTGGCGGACGACGGTGATGTAGGCCGGATCGAGGTCGAAGTGCATGTAAGCACGGTTCATGTCGATGTGGCCGATGCCGGATGAAGGTACGCCGAAGTTGCGGGATAGCAATTTGATAAAGTCCTTTTTGCCTACGCCATCCATTTCACCAACGTTGACGAAAAGGCGCATCATTTGGCCATTGGAACCGCCACCGCTGAAGTCCTGGGTACGGGTGGTAGCCGCGCGTTTATCGCCACGTGGGTACACATTGATGTCTGCTGCGTTGCGGTAGTACGACAAGAAGCGGTTGAACTCCACGCTGGCAAAGCGCTTGATCAGCTCCTCTTTGCTGAGGTCTTTGAGTTCGTCCTGGATTTTTTCCATAAACGGCTCAATCTCTGCGTAATGCACCTCCTGTTCGTGGATGCCGTGGATGATGTGGAAAAGCTGTTGCTCACATACCTGCATGCCCGTTGGGAGGGATTTCTTGGTTATGGTTGCTTTAGTTTTTCGTTCGATTTGGGAAATGCGCGGTTCAAATTTTGGGGTCAGGATGGTGATACTCACGCCATTTTTTCCAGCGCGGCCTGTACGGCCAGAGCGGTGGGTATAGGTTTCGATATCATCAGACAAGCCGTAATTGATAACGTGGCTGATGTTGCTTACGTCAAGGCCGCGGGCTGCCACGTCGGTGGCGATGAGGAGCTGCAGGTTGTTTTCGCGGAAACGCTGCATTACCCGGTCGCGGTCGCTTTGTGCGAGGTCGCCGTGCAGGGCATCGGAGTTGTAGCCGTCGCGGATCATCTGCTCGGCAATCTCTTTGGTTTCAGCGCGGGTGCGGCAGAAAATAAGGGCGTAAATACCGGGGTTGGCATCCACCACGCGCTTCAGGGCTGCGTAGCGATCATCCGGGCGGCATACATAGTATATGTGCTCAATGTTTTCGTTGGTTTGGTTGCGGCCACCAACGGTAAGTTCCTTTGGTTTTTCCATGTAAGCGGCAGCGATGCTGCGCACTTCGTTGGGCATGGTTGCCGAGAAAAGCCAAATAGATTTGCGATCTGTAGCAGCAGCCAGGATGAAGTCGATGGCTTCTTTGAAGCCCATGTTCAACATTTCATCGGCTTCGTCGAGCACGATGCGCTGCACGGAATCGAGGCGTACGGCTTTGCGGGCCATCATGTCCATGAGACGGCCAGGTGTGGCTACCACGATTTGAGCGCCAGCTTTTACCTGGCGAATTTGGCCTTCAATACCAGCGCCGCCGTAAATGGCAACCACTTTGTATTGGTGGGCAAATTGGGAATAGTTCTCCAGGTCGCTGGCTACCTGCACGCAGAGCTCGCGGGTAGGGCACATGATGAGCGCTTGCACGCTGCGTTCCTTCGGATCAATTCTTTGTAAAAGTGGAAGACCAAACGCGGCTGTTTTACCGGTACCGGTGTTGGCCAAGGCGATGATATCAGTGTCGCCTTCGAGGGCGACCGGAATCACGGCTTCTTGTACGGGAGTGGGCGTTTCAAAACCCAAAGCTGCAATACCTTGCAGCAGATCTTCGGCGATGCCGAGACTTTCAAATGCATTCATTATAATGTTGACGTTTAGACCTTGGGATGGATTGACCTCTCTAATGCCTGAAATTTTAGACCAAGCCTGCTCGCATTCAACCGCTCGAGACCCATCGTCTAATTATTGTCAACACTACCCAATGCCGTATGAGAATGAAAAAAACTGTGGCTTAATCCACACTTGGCCGCAAAAGTAAAAATTATCTTTTGAATTGCGGTATATTTAGGTGTTAAAACCTAAATTTAATTTTTAAAACAGCTGGTTTATTGTAGAAAAATTTGGTTGGGCTCTTCAGTAACGTCTCGGCTTTCTTCACCCGAAGTCTGCTTTTCAAACATCTCCGCATAATACCCGCCTTCCGCCACCAGCGTCTCATGGGTACCTTCTTCCACGATGCGATGCTCATCCAGCACGATAATTTTATCGAACTGTAACATGGAATAAATCCTATGAGTAATGATAATGGCCGTTTTTTGGGCTAGGGCCGATTGCAGGTAGCCTAGAATTTGACTTTCCGTGTTGGTATCCACCGCGGATAGGCAGTCGTCGAGCAGGATCACGTCGGGTTGTTTGGCGAAGGCACGCGCCAGGCTTATGCGTTGTTTTTGACCTCCAGACAGGGTGACACCCCGCTCGCCCACCAGCGTATCATAACCTTCTTGCAAGCCCATGATGTCATGGTGCACGGCGGCGCTTTTGGCAAAAAACTCGGCCTCCTCGCGGTTCAGGCCCGCCCGCCCGAAGGCGATATTGCCAAAAACGGTGTCGGAGAACAGGAATACGTCCTGCGGCACATAGCCCATTTGACGGCGCAGTTGGTACAAATCGTGCTCCCGAATGTCTTTTCCATCCACCAAAATTTGGCCTTCTGTGGGGTCGTACATGCGTACCAGCAGGTCGGCGATGGTCGTTTTTCCGCTGCCAGTACGTCCCAGAATAGCCATTTTCTGGCCTGCTTTTAGGGAAAATGAAACATTGTCCAATGCTTTAATGCCTGTATAGGGGTACACAAACGTCACGTTTTTGAATTCAATGTCTCCCCGCATAGGCACATCCGGGCCATTGGTTTTGGGGAAATCGTTGTTGATTGTGGGTGGGGTAGCAAGGAATTCATTGATCCGTTTTTGGGAAGCGGAAGCCTGTTGCGTCAAGGAGGCAATCCAGCCAATGGCCGTCACGGGCCAGGTAAGCATGTTGATGTAAATGACAAATTCCGCGATATGGCCCGGGGTTAGTGTGCCGGCAATCACCTGTAAACCACCGACGTACACCGTGATGATGATACTCATGCCTATTAATAAAGACATCAGGGGGTAGAAAAAAGCGTCAATTCGAATGAGTTTGAGTGATTTCTGGCGGTATTCTTCACTTTGATCGGCAAACCAGCGGCCCATCGCAGCCTCCTGGGCGTAACTTTTCACTACCCGGATACCACTGTACACCTCTTGGGCTGTGCTGGTCAGGGTGGCCAACTGCTGTTGTATTTTCTCGCTGCGCTTGTTGATAACGGTGCTTACCCAATAAATGGAAACACTCAAAAACGGTAGGGGCAACAGCGACCACATGGTCAGTTCTACACTCACGCTCAGCATGGCAGAAATGACCAGCACAAACAAAAAGATAAGATTGACCCCGTATAAAATGGTGGGTCCCAGGAACATACGCACTTTGGAAACATCTTCTGAAATCCGCGACATCATATCGCCCGTGCTGTTGCGCTTATAAAATGCCAGGTCGAGTTTGGTGTAATGCGCAAATATCTCTTTCCGCATATCGTACTCGACCAGTCGGCTCATCACAATAATGGTCTGGCGCATGAAGAACATAAACAGACCCATCAACAATGCCAGGCCAATAACCGCAGCACCAAACCAGGCGATCTGGTTGCCCAGTTCCGCAAAAGCTTCCGGGTGTGCTGCTATGCCGCCATGGTCCTGGTAAAATTTCACGCGTTCCACCACCGTGTCCAGCGCCTGGCCGATCAGCTTGGGTTGCCATACCTGAAAAATATTGGCCAGCCCGACAAACAGGATGCCCAACATTAAACGCCAGCGGTAGATCCAGATGAATTTCTTGAGGTAGGCGAGGTGCTTCATGTATTGTTGCTGAAATTGGAGCGCTATGGTCCGAATTGGTAAAAACGGAAAACACTGCCAACGGAAAACTGTTCATTAAAGTGCCCAATGTAAGACTTGTAGCTTTCTCAACGCTGAGAAAAGTCAGGTCTACAGGGCGAATTCGGATGTCTCGTGTATTTTTGCCATCCTATGATGTTACGACTTTTCTTTTGCCTATTCATTTCCGCTGCGCTTACGACAAGTGCCGCAGCGCAGAACACGCGCCTCCATGACTACAATAACATCGGCTGGGTTGCTGGTTTTGCGACCTTCAAATTTGCCGATAAATGGAGCGCACACACGGAGTACCAGTGGCGGCGTGAAAATTATGTCCAAAACTGGCAGCAAAGCCTGTTGCGCGTTGGCGTGAACTATCAGTTGATGCCCAAGGTACAACTCCGCGTTGGCTATGCCTGGATCGAGACTTTTGCTTATGGCGACTACCCGCTCAACAGCTTTGGCAAGGATTTTACGGAACATCGCATGTTCCAAATGGCAACCTTGAGAGATGACCTGGGACGCTTGAGTGTATCGCATCGCTTCCTGCTCGAACAGCGTTGGGTGGGAAGGTACACCGCTCCGGAGTTGGCCAAAGAGGATGAATTCCCTTTGCTCCATCGGCTGCGCTATATGTTCCGCATGCAATACCCGTTACAAGGTAAAACACTGGATAACAAGGAGTTTTATGCCGCTGCTTACGATGAGGTCTTTATCGGTTTTGGCAAAAACGTGAATGAAAATGTGTTCGATCAAAACCGCGTTGGCTTGCTGATCGGCTACCGTTTCAGTCCTAAATTCAGCATTGAAGCGGGCTATCTCAACCAGATTGTGCAGTTTTCCAGGGAAATAACCCTGCCTGGAACCAGCAATGGCAGGAACCTGTTTCAGCACAATTCGGGGTTTATTATTAATAGCTATTTTAATTTAAAAATGTGATAATTTGATAATGAGCTAATTTGATAATGTGATAATTGGCAGCAATGTGCTAATGCTCTGCCTTGGTGTATTCGCTACATTGACCTGGCGAAAAAAAATATTTCACACCACGCCACAACGAACACAACGAGCAATATGTGCTTAGGCTTTTCTTAAGACCTCTGGTCTAAGTTTTTTTAGGCTTAAGTTGTTCTTGCGTTGTGTGAAAACAAAGTGAAAACACATCCTTACCCTCGGCAAGATCCAGGGCGGGGTGCGGCGGCAGGTGTTTGCCCAGCGCGGCGACGACAACCATGCGCGCGAAAGCATTGAAACTGTTGGGAAATCCCGGTCGCGGCCGGGCCAACAATGATCTCCCCTCGTATGAGTTTGAGTCTATTTTGGATTTTACGAGGCTGACAGGGATGGCTTGTTCATAAATGGGGAAGTTTAGGTTTTGCTATACAGACCTGGCACCAACTCCCGCTTTGTCGACCAATTTCGGGCATGCCCAACTCACCACTCATCCCTCACCACTCACAACTCATAACTCATAACTCATCTCTCATAACTCATCTCTCATAACTCATAACTCATAACTCATAACTCCTCTCTTTCTTCGAGAAAATACGAACTTTGCGAAAACACCTTATCCAACACAACATGACCATCACCGCCCAGCTCATCGACCTGCAGCAACGCCGCACCTACCCAGCCGAAATCACCCTGGAAGCCGGGCGCATAACTTCCATTCGTGAAATAGACGCAGTCCCCGCCGATGCAGGCTACCTACTCCCCGGCTTCGTGGATGCGCACGTGCACATCGAAAGCAGCATGTTGCCGCCCAGCGAATTTGCCCGCATGGCCGTGGTACATGGCACCGTTGCTACCGTTTCTGATCCGCATGAAATCGCCAATGTGCTGGGCAATGAAGGCGTTGCATACATGCTCGAAGATGCGGCCAGGGTGCCGCTCAAGTTTTGCTTCGGTGCGCCTTCCTGTGTGCCGGCCACCAATTTTGAAACCGCAGGAGCCGTGTTGGATGCTGCCGATGTGGACAAACTGCTGCAAAACCCGGATATTGGTTACCTCTCCGAAATGATGAACTTCCCCGGCGTGTTGCACAGCGACCCTGAGGTGATGGCCAAAATTGCTGCCGCCAAGCGCTTGGGCAAGCCCGTGGACGGCCATGCGCCCGGACTCCGTGGCGATACCGCCCGGCAGTATTTCGCCGCCGGCATTACCACCGACCATGAATGTTTTACCTACGAAGAAGGACTTGAAAAAGCGCAGCTGGGTGTAAAAATCTTAATCCGGGAAGGAAGCGCCGCACGGAATTTCGAGGCGCTTTGGCCATTGTTGAAAGTTTTTCCCGCACAAATCATGTTTTGCAGCGACGACAAGCATCCCGACGACCTGGTACAAGGCCATATCAACAGCCTCGTGGCGCGTGCCATCGCCAACGGCTGCGACCTGTACGATACGCTGCGTGCAGCCTGCACTCACGCAGTAGAGCATTACAAACTATCCGTGGGCCAGCTTCGCGTGGGCGATCCTGCAGATTTTATACAAGTTGCCGAACTGAATGATTTCAAGGTCAATGCGACTTGGATCAATGGCGAAAAAGTGGCGGAAAAAGGAAAAACCTTGTTGCCCCGGCTAAGTACTGCCGCACCCAACCAGTTCCTGGCCAATCCCAAAAATGCAGATGACTTCAAACTTTTGCACCAATTTGACAGCCCCTGCCTCCGCGTAATCCGGGTATTTGACGGGGAAATTGTAACGGGCGAAGAAGAAGATTCCGTTTCCACCATGCGTGACGGACAGTACATGCCCGATTTGGAGAAAGACTTGCTGTACATCGCGGTCGTGAACAGGTATACCAAAGATGCCAAGCCAGCCTTGGGCATCGTGCGCGGCTTTGGGCTCCAATGTGGCGCGCTTGCCAGCAGCGTGGCCCACGATTCCCACAACATCGTAGCGGTGGGCACGAGTGAAGATGCCCTGGCCGCTGCCGTAAATGCCGTGATTGCCGCCAAGGGTGGTATCAGCGCCACCGACGGCCAAGGCGATACCCGCGTATTGCCATTACCCATTGCCGGACTCATGAGCCAGGAAGATGGCTGGCAGTTGGCAGAGACTTATGCTACCCTGGACGCCTGGGTAAAAACAGCGCTCCACTGCAAGCTGCGGGCACCCTTTATGTCCCTTTCTTTTCTGGCATTGCCCGTGATTCCGAAATTAAAAATGACGGATCGGGGTTTGTTCGATGTGGAGAAATTTGATTTTGTGGAGGTGGAAAAGGCAGGTGGATAGGGACTCAGCGCGCCTTTGTATTTGCCGAAATCCAACAACATTAGGGAATTGTTGTTTCGTAACTTTGCCCCCGAAATCAACAAAGGTGCCGTTCCGCTGGAACGGGTGCAATTTCCTTCGGTTATTGCTACAAAGGTGCCGTTCCGCTG
>JBBRWA010000162.1:0-13401 GCA_038246345.1 Chitinophagales bacterium | reverse complement strand
TGATAGTTGTTCGTTGATAGTTGTTTGTTCACATTCGCTCGACGGGGGCCTGGCCACTCGATTTCAAAATAGTTGTTCATCGATAGTTGTTCGTTTCCGAACGCTTGGGCTTGGGAAGGAGACTTGGTCGGACGCTTTCGCTTTACGTCAACGATTTATTGACGCATTTGCCCGCTATCGAACCAATGCTGCACGACCAGGATGCCAAGCAAGAATTGAGTGAATGAGCACGAACAACCAACAACAATCAACTAGCAACCAATTCGATATTCTCCACCACCTCCAAGCCATAACCGATCAATCCCGTTCTGGGGCGCGGGTGATTGGTAAGCAGGCGGATTTTGGTAATGCCCAGGTCGCGTAGTATTTGAGCGCCTACACCAAAGTCTTTTTTGCCCATCGGGGAATGCAGTTCAAATTTTTCAGCATGGCCTTCGTCACAGAGCTGTTTGTAGTGATTGAGTTTTGCCAAAAGGCTTCCCTTATCGCTTTGGCGCAAATACACAAATGCCCCCCGGCCTTCAGCGGCGATGATTTTCAGGGCAGTGTTTATTTGAGTCCCATAATCTTCCAACAAGGTACCTAAAATATCGCCCGTTTCAGAAGAAGAATGCACCCGGACCAAAACTGGGTCCGTTTCAGTCCATTCTCCTTTTTTTATGACCAAATGGCTGTCGCCACTCGTAACATCACTGTATGCAATCGCTTCGAAGTCGCCAAAAATAGTTTTCATGGTTGTGCTTACTTCCCGGCGAATGAGGCTTTCGGTAAGCATACGGTACGCCACCAAATCGTCGATGGAAATGATTTTCAGGTTGTGTTCCCTGGCGACATTCACTAATTGCGGCAACCTGGCCATGGTGCCGTCGGCATTGAGTATTTCAACCAACACACCCATGGGATACAAACCCGCCATCCTTGCAAGGTCCACGGCAGCCTCTGTGTGGCCAATGCGGCGCAGTACGCCTCCCGACTTAGCGCGCAAGGGGAAAATATGGCCGGGCCGGGCGAAATCCCTTGGCTTGGCTTCTGGGTTTGTGAGCCAACGGTTGCCCATGGAGCGGTCGTAGGCACTAATACCTGTCGAGCAGCCATGACCGATAAGGTCGATGCTGACGGTAAAAGCTGTTTCGTGCAGGGCTGTGTTGGCGCTGACCATTAAGTTCAGCCCCAGCGCATCCGCACGACTTTCCTCCATGGGCGTACACACCAGTCCGCGGCCATGTGTGGCCATAAAATTGATGATGTCTGGCGTAATAGTTTCCGCTGCACAGACAAAATCACCTTCGTTCTCGCGATCTTCGTCGTCAACAACAATGATGACCTTCCCTGCCCGGATATCGTCAAGGGCTTCTTCGATGGTATTGAGTTGAAATTCTTGCACGGTAGACGGTGGACGGTGGACGGTGGACGATTGATAGTCGACGGTGGATGCTGAGAGCATTGGTGTAAATTCTGGTGTAATATTAAATCCCGGCAAAGTTACGTGCTCTACTGGCACAGCCAAGCTAGATGGAGGATAAAAGCGAAATTTTAAAAACCGACGTGCATAAAACCTACGTAGGTATGGCAATGTTCAAAATCAAAAAAAATGGCATGAAAAACAACCTTCTACTTTCCACCCTATTCTTATTTTTCTTTGCAACTTCATTGCTGGCACATAATGGCTCCATAAACGGTCAAATCACAGAAAAAGGCAGCGGGCTTGAATTACCCGGCGCTATTATTAAACTAACGCCTTCTGATGCCTATACCACTTCAAATCGGCTTGGTTTTTTCAGTTTTCAAAACCTGGCAGCAGGCGAATACACGTTGACAATCATCTATTTAGGTTTCGAAACCAAAATTATGGAAGGGATCAGCGTACGCAATACCGAAACGACAACACTGCGCATCGATCTCGACCCTGCGCCTTTGAGTTTGAAGGATGTAGAAATTACGACGTCCGTCTCCCAGCCATTTCAAAGCATCAGCGGCCTGGATATAAAAACCCGCCCGATCAGCTCTACACAAGATGTTCTGCGTGTTGTTCCCGGCCTATTCATCGCCCAACACGCCGGAGGAGGCAAAGCGGAGCAAATGTTCCTGCGCGGGTTCGACATTGATCACGGCACCGATATTAGTCTATCAGTCGATGGCATGCCGGTAAATATGGTTAGCCATGCACATGGCCAAGGCTACGCCGATCTCCACTTTGTCATCCCGGAACTCATTGACAAAGTTGATTTTAAAAAAGGCCCTTACCAGGCAGATGCCGGGGATTTTGCCACTGCCGGACTGGTTCGCTTCAAGACCTATGACGCGCTTGAAAACAGCATGGTAAAAGTAGAGGCCGGACAATTTAATACGGCCCGGGCAGTTGGCCTTTTTAATGTATTGGGTAAAAATGCCGCCCGGCGCAACCGCCATGCTTACATCGCCTCGGAAACCTATTATTCAGACGGGTATTTTGACAGCCCTCAAGGTTTTCAGCGCTTGAACCTTTTTGGTAAATTCAGCACGTTACTCGATGACGAACAAAAAATAAGCATTTCGGCATCGGCATTTCAAAGCAGTTGGGATGCTTCGGGGCAGGTTCCCGAGCGCGCCATTCAAAGTGGGCTCATTGGCCCGTTTGGCTCAATCGACAATTCAGAAGGCGGCCAAACCAGTCGGTACAACCTCAATTTCGAGCATATTAAAAGCCTGAATAACAACTCCTTAATTCGCAATCATCTTTATTTCTCCGATTACGCTTTTACCCTGTATTCCAATTTCACCTTTTTCCATAATGATCCGGTAAATGGCGATCAAATTAAGCAAAAGGAACACCGCCGTTTGTTTGGCTACAACGGCTCCTATTCACAACAAGGTGAGTTGGCCGGTAAAAAGCTAGACAGCGAAGTCGGAATTTTCTTCCGAACAGATGCAACCACCGACAGCGAGCTTTCAAGGGTAATTCAACGCCAAACCCTCAGTGCCCGATTGGCCCTTGGCGACATCTCCGAATCAAATACTGGGGCTTATGTTTCAGAAACCTGGCATTTGAGCCGACGCTTTTCCGTAAACGCTGCCCTGCGCTACGACCTGTTTCAATTCTCCTATGATGACAAACTGGATAGCCTCTATAACCGCCAGCAGGTATTTTCAGGTGTTCTTAGTCCTAAACTCAATATCAATTACGACCTCAGCCCTAAACTGCGCTTGTATGCGGCCAGCGGTTATGGATTCCATTCCAATGATGCACGGGTAGTTGTGCCACAGAATGGCCTTCAAATACTGCCGAAAGCTTTGGGTGCCGACCTTGGCGCTATTTACAAGCCCAGCCATAATTTATTGCTCAATGTTGCCGGATGGTACTTGGGACTTGACCAGGAGTTCGTGTATGTAGGCGATGAAGCTGTTGTAGAACCTGGGGGCAGGACAGCGCGATATGGTATTGACCTTTCTGCGCGTGTACAAGTATACCGCGCCCTATTTGCCGATGCCGACTTCACCTACGCACATGCGCGTTCCATAGACGACCCGGAAGGTGAAAACTTCATTCCATTAGCGCCAAAATTCACTGCAACTGGCGGCTTGAACTGGGACAAAGGCAGCGGATTCTTCGGGAGCCTCCGCTTTCGACACCTCGCCGACAGGCCCGCGAATGAAGATGGGAGTTTGATCGCGACCGGTTATTTTTTGCTGGATGCTGTGGCTGGTTGGAAAAAGAAAAATGTGGAATTCAGCTTGAGCGTTCAGAACCTGACGAATGTGGCGTGGAAAGAAGCGCAGTTTGAAACGGAGTCGCGCTTGAAGTTTGAGACTGAATCCGTGACGGAGATTCACTACACGCCGGGGTCGCCGTTTTTTTTGAAGGGCGGGGTGAGTTTTAGATTTTAGGTTTCAGGTTTCAGGTTGGCGCTGCTTTTGGCATCCTTGGCAGAATAAATCTTTGATTTATAAGGAATTATTGCTTTCATCCAATTACATAGCCAAAAGCAACGCCAACCTGAAACCTGAAACCCTTGAAACCTGAAACCTTTTAAAAAAACATCCCCCAAATAAAACCAAACCATCTCCCCCCTCGTAGGTTTCCAAAAACATCAGAAATTATGAAATCTACAACATCCACCCGCAACATCCTCTACACAGTACTGGTACTTTTTTGTGCCACATTTGCTGCCGTCATCTTTGTGAATGGCAAAAGCAAAAACACCTTTCCCACCCTGAAAGCGCGCTCAGGAGCGCTGGCCCAGGCCACCGAATGGGCCGAAACTCAGTTAACCTACAACAAGCTCGTCACCGAACTGGAAGCCAAACCCGGCGATGCCCGCAACACACTGAAACTGGCCAAGACCTTTATGAATGAAGGTCGCGCCACGGGTGATTTCACCTATTACAACAAAGCAGCGCTCGACCTCATTGAAATGGTTTTAGCCAAAGACCCCAAAGATTTTGAGGCCATCGCTTTAAAAAGCATGATTTTCCTCTCGCAGCACCGTTTCGCGGAAGGGAAAGTCATTGCGGAAGAAGCCAGGCGTACCAATCCCCACAACTCCTTTGTGTATGGCCTGCTGGTAGATGCCAACGTCGAGTTGGGCGACTACGCCACTGCCGTCACCATGTGCGACAAAATGGTGAGTATTCGTCCCGATATCCGTTCATATTCCCGGATTTCATACCTCCGCGAATTGCACGGCGAAGTACCCGCCTCCATCGAAGCCATTCAGCAAGCCATCGCCGCCGGTATGCCAGGCCGTGAAGATGCCGAATGGGCACGCATGGTGCTCGCACATCTGTATGAAGACACAAATCAGCTGGATAAAGCAGAAGCGCAATACACCTTTTCTTTGCAGCATCGTCCAGACTACCCTTTTGCTTTGGCAGGATTGGGCAGAATTGCCCGTTTCAAAAAAGACTACGCGACAGCTGTTTCATACTTTGAAAAGGCCAGTGGTGTGATGAACGACGTATCTTTCTTTGAAGAACTTGCAGAACTCTACCGCCTCAACGGCCAAGAAGATAAAGCCGAGAAGTGTACCCGCATCACCACAGAAGCCCTTTTGGCAGACAATATTTCTTCCAAAAAGGACAAAAACCTGGGACATAACGCCGACTACGAACTTGCGATACTGTACCTGAAAAACGATAAACCGGATAAAGCACTTGAGTTTGCCCGCGCTGAATACCAACGCCGCCCGCAAAACATGGATGCCTGCGAAATCTTCGCTTGGGCGCTGTATAAAAACGGCCAAAATGCCGAAGCGGGACAACACCTAAATACCATCCTCCGCACCAATTCCCAGAAGCCGGAGCGCTTGGTTCGGGCTGGCATCATCATGGCTGCCAATGGCCAAACAGAAGCAGGTAAATCCATGATAACAAGGGGTTTGGGCCTAAAACCTTACATGGATGAAAGCCTGGTGAAAACCGCCGAAACAATTATCAACGGATAACCTTGAGCCATGAAACGTATTTCCACCTCGCTGCGGTGTTTGGAGTCGGTAGCGCGGCCTTTAGGCCGCCAGTCCGAGGCCATTTATGGCCGACTATTACCTTTTTTCGGTCATAAACGGCCTCGGACTGGCGGCCTAAAGGCCGCGCTACCGGCTAACAAGCAGCTATTTTTGGCCACTGCCTTACTCCTGACAGCCATTTCAGCACAAGCACATACCATCAATTACGAACTGGCGAGTCTGCCGCAAACGGGCGTAGCCTGGGTGTACCTGAAACTCGGCTTTGAGCATATTGTACCGCTTGGGCTCGACCATATTTTGTTTGTGCTGAGCATCTTTTTCCTCAGTCCAAAACTAAAAACGGTGCTGTGGCAAGCCACGGCTTTCACCGTAGCGCACTCCATCACGCTGGGTCTGGCGATGTACAATTTGATTACCCCATTGCCCGCTATTGTTGAACCGATTATCGCACTGTCTATCTTTTTTGTGGCCATTGAAAACCTACTCGTGAAGGAATTAAAACCAAGCAGAATCCTGATCATTTTTGGATTTGGCTTGGTGCACGGGCTTGGATTTGCCGGCGTACTGGGAGAATTGGGCCTGCCACCCGGCAGCTATTTCAATGCTTTGGTCAGTTTCAATGTCGGTGTAGAACTGGGGCAAATTGCTGTCATCTTAACCGCGTATTTCCTGACGGCAAAATGGTTCTCCCACAAAAGCTGGTACCGGCAAAGGGTTGTTAACCCCGTTTCTTTTGCCATTGCCATGACGGCGCTGTATTGGACCATAGAGCGCACTTTTTGATGGACAATTAATTCCGACAAAACATCCTTTTTGAAAACCGAATTAACCTGTACCACGTATATTTTCAAGACTTCCTTTAAAAGCCAAACCCATTTTTTTTTACCACATAGTTCACATAGAGCACATAGTTATTACAAACAGTTTACCCAAATTAACCAACAATGATTGTTTGTTTAATCTATGTGCTCTATGTGAACTATGTGGTAAAAAATACGTGATAAAAAAAATACGTGGTGACACCCTACTTGTAGCCTACACACTTTTCCAGTTTACGCACTCGATTTTACCTACCGGAAGGCCCTGAGGCCTTTGTCCGTCAGCCAACTTTATGTTCTGAGAATCTATCAATTCAACTTTTTCACTTAAAACATCAACCAATGAATTTTTCATCTTTCAACAACCTTTGTGGGAAGTTTTGCCTCACGGCAATGCTCCTATGCTTCGGTGGGAGTGCCTGGGCTTCCAGTCACCGCGAAGCGCCGCTCATTGCCAACGATCCGCTTGCAGACAACACGGACCTGTACGCTTTTCGCAGCCCCGACAAGCCAAACACCATTACCCTGATCGCCTGCTACATTCCTACGGAATTGCCGCATGGTGGGCCAAACTTCAACACGTTTGGCGAGAACATCCGCTATGAAGTGCACGTAGACAACAACGCAGCGGTTTCTGGCGATGAAGTGACGTATCGCTTCACATTTACCCGGACCAACCAGGATCCCACCACGTTTTTCCGCATCCGCCTCGGCAAAGAAAACCTTGCTACCAGCTACAAATGCGAACGCTCTGTGGACGGTGGCGTTACCTGGACAACCATTATTACCAATGGCATTGTACCGCCACCTTACGTAGGCGAACGCTCCATCACAGGCCCTGTAGGTTTGAATACTTCCTATACCAGCCTGATGCAGCAAGCAATCACCACTGCCAACACGGGAGAAACGGTGTATTGCGGCCCTGTGGACGATCCATTTTTCGTAGACCTCGGCGGCGTATTTGACCTCGGCAACCTGCCCCGCCAAAACGGCCAGTCCCGCGACGGTCTCGGTCAGTTCAATGTACACGCCATCGCCATTCAGGTGCCGATCACGACCCTTTTGAAGCAAGGTGTGGCACCAACGCCAGTCGACATTCTCGACGGCAATTTCGTCATTGGTGTTTGGGCAAGCGCCAGCCGCCGGGCCACCCGCACCCTCGCAGGCGCTGGTTACAACGACAGCGGCAACTGGATTCAGGTAAGCCGTCTGGGCATGCCTTTGACCAATGAGGTGGTTATTCCAATTGGCCAAAAAGACTACTGGAACGCCATCACGCCTTATGATGAAATCACGGACGCAACGCTGGACAACAATTTCTACAACCCTGAATTGGCTTTGTATATGGACAATCGCTTTTTTGGCGCAGCCGTACCTGCTTTTTCAAAATTGCGCATGCAGCAAAAATCGTTGGGTGCCTTTGATTTCGGCTACGGGAAAGACGGACTTTACAGCCTGAAAAATTCACCAGCCGTTGCTGGCACCGCATTGGATGATGCTATTTTTGGCACTTTGTTGTTGCCTGGCCCAGGAAAGGCGCGTTCCGTCGACCTTTGGCCTATATTCCATACGGGTGTTCCAAATTTCCCGCCATACCAATTGGCTACGGGAAAAAATGGCAACCCACTTGCTGCGGGCAAGCCTTTCATCAACAACTTCCTGCCGAACGGGGGCGATATGTTGCGCCTGAATATGGCAACCCCTGTTACCCAACGCACCGACCCTGCTTTCAGCACATTGGGCATTGTAAACGCAGCGGTGCTGGGCCTTACCGATCCAACTTATGCCTCCTCTCCAGCCCTTCAGTTCATCCCCAACATGGATGGATTTCCGAATGGCCGTCGCCTGGAAGATGACGTGACGCTTATTGAATTGCAAGCAGTTGCGGGTGTAGCACTGGCCGCTATCGGACTTTGGTACGACGACTATACCGTTGGCGGAAGTCCCGTGACCCCAAAATTGGTCAACGTGCTCAGCTACAACACTGGTGTCGGCAAAAACGACAAGCCGTTCCAAACCACATTCCCCTACCTCGCAGCTCCCTGGAGCGGTTCCGTGTCGGAATAAACTTCAGTACAACCATGAAACCCTGAAGCCATTTAACCTTGTAAACTTTTTAATTTTAAAAAAATGAAATGCTTTCTCAAAAATAGTCTGGCGGCGCTTTTCATGCTCGTGTCGCTGACAACAGCCCTGGCATCCAGCCACCGCGAGGCACCACTTATTGCCGATGATCCATTGGCCGACAACGTGGACCTCTACGCTTTCCGCAGCCCGGACAGCAAAAATACTGTTACCCTGATTGCCACCTATGTACCGCTTCAATTGCCTCAAGGCGGCCCGAATTATTACTCATTCGGCACCAACATCCGCTACGAGGTTCACATTGACAACGATGCCAGCAAGCCTGGTGACGAAATCATTTACCGGGTGGAATTCGAAATGAAAAACGAGGACCCAACTACATTTTTCAACATCCGCCTCGGCAAGCAGAATTTGAAAATGAGCTATACCCTCTCTCGTTCCGATAATGGTGGACAGTCATTTATCAAAATCATCACCAACGGCAAGGTGCCGCCAACCAATATTGGTTCACGGAGCATCGACTCATCCATCGGTTTGAACAAGTCGTACGAGCAATTGGTGAAACAAGCCATCACGTATGCCTCAACGGGTGAACAGGTGTATGTAGGCCCTTCCGACGACCCATTCTTTGTGGATCTCGGTGGTGCTTTCGACCTCGGCGACCTTCCACGGCAGAATGGTCAGGCCCGCGATGGTTTGGCTTGCAAAAACGTAAGCGCTATTGCCATACAGGTTCCTATCAGCTTTTTGTTGAAGAAAGGTGTTAGACGTCAGCCAGACAACATTCTCGATCCAAATTACGTGATCGGCGTATGGGCCAGCGCCAGTCGCCAGGCAACACGTACCCTGTCGCAAGGCACTGTGTCGTACAGCGGCAACTGGGTACAAGTAAGCCGTCTCGGCATGCCTTTGACCAACGAAGTGGTCATTCCAGTGGGCATGAAAGACTATTGGAATTCCATCACGCCTTATGATGAAATCACCGACCAAACGCTTGATCCATTCTTCTACAACCCGGAGCTGGCTTTGTACATGGATGATGATCTTTTTGGGGGTGCCGTACCTGGTTTTTCCAAGCTGCGCATCCAACGGAATTCACTGGGCGCTTTTGATTTCGGGAACGGAAAGAACGGTTTGTTTGCCCTCAAAGGCTCTACAGCCGTAGCTGGAACAGCACTGGATGATGCCATCTTTGGCACCCTGCTGCTGCCTGGCGCGGGCAAGCCGCGTTCGGTCGACCTTTGGCCTATATTCCATACAGGTGTACCGAATTTGCCGCCATACCAATTGGCTACGGGGAAAAACGGTAACCCATTGGCCGTAGGAAAACCATTTATCAACAACTTCCTGCCCAACGGCGGCGATATGTTGCGCTTGAACATGGCCGTACCGCCAACCCCGCGCAACAGTCCACAATTCAGCTCCATGGGCATCATCAATGCAGCTGTTCTGGGCCTTACCAACCCCACATACGCCGCTTCCTCAGCCCTGCAGTTTATCCCGAACATGGATGGCTTCCCGAATGGCCGCCGTTTGGAGGATGATGTAACACGTATTGAACTACAAGCAGTTTCAGGTGTGGTCTTGGCTGCCATTGGTTTGTGGTACGACGATTATGTGCCTGGCGGAAGCCCGGTGACACAAAAGTTGCTCAATGTATTGACCTATACCACAGGTGTTGAGACAAACGACGTACCTTTTAAAAGCAAGTTTCCTTACCTGGCGTTGCCACATGCTGGCGACAGTTCTTGCGGCGGTTCAGTAGCAACATTGGTGACACAGCCCACAGACTTTACAGGTGGATTTTTTGGTATCAACCAGGATATCGTTGCCCGTAAAAGCGCAGTAATCGCCGACAACTACCCAAATCCTTTTGCGAACGGAACCACCATTCGCTACGCGGTAGAATCGGCTACGGATGTGAACATCACGATATTCGACCAAACTGGTCGGGTGATTGAAACACTGGTGAATGAGCGCATGGATGTGGGCGAATATGCTACCCGTTTTGAGGGTGCCAACTTGCCTGCAGGTCTTTATTTTGCCCGCGTTACGACCAACAACGGCAAAGATATACAGGTGCTGAAGTTGTCGAAACAGTAAGATTTCTGAGTTTTTTACATTTGTTGTTGAGGTGGCGCCTGAAAAGGGGCCACCTCATTTTGTTATTATTCCTTACATTTTGAGCCTTTTGGCACAACTATTTGTTGTAACCTTGCAGCGTCTTTCCTGAAAGACTGCTCTTGAAATAAAATATCAAGTTTTTTACCAAAAAACCAACTAAAACGAAACTTTTTGCGTCAAAAGTGCATTAGAATGCTAGTCACAAACATAGCCCGCTTAAAAACAGAAACAACATGCGTCAGTTAAAGATTGCGCACAAAATCACGTCTCGCGAAAGCCAGGCGCTCGACAAGTACCTCAATGAGATCAGCAAGTTGCCGATGCTCACCCCGGAGGAAGAGGTCACGTTGGCGCAGCGCATTCGCGAGGGCGACCAAGAGGCTTTGGATGCCATGACCCGTGGCAACCTGCGCTTTGTCGTGTCCGTATCCAAACAATATCAAAACCAAGGCCTAAGCCTATCCGATCTGATCAACGAAGGCAACGTAGGTCTCATCAAGGCAGCTCGCCGTTTCGATGAAACGAAGGGTTTTAAGTTTATCTCTTACGCTGTCTGGTGGATCCGTCAAAGTATCCTCCAGGCCATCGTAGAGAACAGCCGTATCGTGCGGATGCCCCTCAACAAGGTGGGTTCGTACAACAAAGTGAACGATGCCTATATTTCTTTCGTGCAACAATTTGAGCGGGAACCTTCCGACGAAGAACTGGGCGAAATACTGGGACTCACCGAGCGCGAGATCCAGAACCTGTTCCGCAGCGGCTCCCGCCACGTTTCATTGGATGCGCCGTTGAGCGGCCTGGAAGAAGGTGAAGCTACCATGCTTGATGTTATGTTGCCCGAAGCCGGCGGCGAAGCCGATTTCAACCTGATGGCACAATCGCTGCAAGAAGAAGTTGCGCTTGGCCTGAACTCACTTTCCCCCAGGGAAATGGAGGTTATAGCGTCTTATTACGGCCTTAATGGCTACCAGGCGCTGTCGCTTGATGAAATTGGCGAATTGTACGGACTTACACGGGAGCGGGTGCGGCAGATCAAGGAGCGTGGGCTGCGTCGGCTGCGGAAGGTGCACAGTGAGGCGTTGAAGACGTATTTGGGATAAAAAAATAATATAAAATATGAGCTGCTCCTTAAAACCGGGCAGCTTTTTTTTTGCCATTCTGCGGCAAATCTTTTTTCCTTAACTATCCTCCACCATGAAAAAAACCAACATTCTATCCATCTTTTTAAATATTGTTTTCGCGTTAAGCCTACATGCCCAGAGCAACACCTGGAGCAAACATTATGACCTCCATATCGGTAACGATTATGCAACAGATGCAGTACCTGTCGAAGATGGGGTCGTACTGCAAGCCGTAGGCTTCTCTGATTTCAATTCGCGTAATTGTCAGGCAGTGCTGAAACTTGACCTTTCAGGCAATATTGTTCCGGGATGGTATCATATATCAATCTCTAAAAGTTGCCAAAAAACAGGCATGGCCTGTTAAATGGGATAATTAATAAATCCAAGCCCCTCTGCGACTACTTTCGCCAAGGGGCTATTTTTTTGCCCAGAAAACCCGACCTTCGCCGCCGCTTATGAACCTATGCGTCGATATTGGCAATACTCGGGTGAAAACTGGCCTTTTTCGGGGCAAAGAACTGCTGGAACAAAACATCTGGACAGCTTGGACTTTGCCCGAACTGATCAATTTTGGCAACCAGGCGGGCGTAAAAAACGTCTTGCTTTCAACCGTGGCTGAACCTGATCCTGACATGCGGGAACAATTGGGCGCGTATTTCCAGACTTTTGAACTGGGAACAAAAACCAAACTGCCCTTTAAAAACGATTATACCACCCCTGAAACGCTTGGAAAAGACCGGCTGGCAGCGGTTGCCGGAGCGCAGGCGTTGTTCCCGAATGAAAATTGCTTGGTGGTCGACTTTGGCACCTGCATCAAGTATGACATGCTGACAGCAGCAGGTGTTTACCTCGGGGGAAATATTGCGCCGGGGGCGATGATGCGGATCAAAGCCATGCACCATTTTACAGCGCGGCTGCCGGAAGTGCCGATGGAGATGCCGGAACATTTTACCGGAAACAGTACCACAAGCGCTTTGCAAAATGGAGCTTTACGTGGAATGGCTTTGGAGGTTGAAGGATTTATCCGGCTATTTGAGCGAGAACATAAGGCCTTGCGCATTTTGCTTACGGGTGGTGACGCGAATTTTTTTGAACCATTTTTGACTATTTCAAATAACACAAACATACCTGATCTAACATTACACGGCTTGAACAACATCTTGATGTACAACACTTAAAATACTTCAAGTCGAACAACACTACCATGAGAATATTAGCACTTGCATTGCTCCTTTTTACCAGCATCGCCCTTTGGGCCCAACCTAAAACAAACTCACCCTATTCCCGCTACGGTATCGGCGACCAGGTGAACCAATACTTTGCCAATCCAGCTGCCTGGGGCGGACAAACGGCTGCTTTCCACGATCCTTTTCACTTGAACCTGGAAAACCCCGCTTCCTTTGCCTTTTTGCGTGCCACCGCCTTGGAGACTGGCCTGAATACAAAATTTAGCCGTTTCCAGTCGTCCACCGCAACGCAGGATATTTGGAGTGGAAACTTAGCCTATCTGGCCCTTGGCTTTACCCTCAACAGCCCCATCAACGAAGTGCTGGACCGCGATAAAAAGGCCTTTAAATACGGCATGGGCTTCGCCCTCACGCCGAACACCCTGGTGGGTTACAATGTACAAACCCAGGATACCTTGGCCGATCTGGGCTTCGTCCAAAGCACCTTCACCGGTAATGGCGGCACCTATCGCCTGACATGGAGCAATGCTGTAAAACACAAAAACACGGCTTTGGGCGCCAATATCGGCTGGATTTTTGGCAAGACAAAATACGAAAACAACACCGTTTTCGCCGACGACCCTAC
>JBBRWA010000161.1:0-13459 GCA_038246345.1 Chitinophagales bacterium | reverse complement strand
TAGGGCAATTGGATGCTGAGGGTCTTTTCTTCGCCGCGTATTTTGTCAAAAATGCCCTCGGCAATGGCGTGTTCTTCGCCGGCTTGCAGGCGCACGTTGCTCTGCGGCAGGCGGCCCACGCCTTCGATGACGGTTTTTACCTTGTCTAAGTTCATCGGCTCCACCCGCAGTTTTTTGCGGAGCAGTTCGGGCACGGCCCTTTCGAATTCGTAGAGGTGGCCGAGGTATTCTTCCCGGATGCTTAGGATGATTTTGACGGGCTGCTCCACGAGCAGTATTTCCCGGACGGTTTGGATAAATCGCTCCTGTTCGGCTTTGTTTCCGAGGATATAGAGTTCCTCGAACTGGTCGAAAATGAGGTAGAGGGGTTTGAAAGAAGCCCGATAAACGGCTTCTATTTTCTTGGACAAATCGCTGATGACGGGTTCTTCCAGTTCGGTGTAGGCAAACACCTCATCGCTTTCCTGACAAAGGATTTTGTCCAAGGACGCAATCAGGTTGCTACCCCGGCGGATGTTGAGCATCAACCAATCGTAGGTCTGGAATTTATTGGCCAAACCGCATTGTATCAGGCTGGTCTTACCCGATCCGGAAGACCCAAAGACCACGAGGATTTTGGTCTGGAAAACCATTTCGTAAAGTGCCTCAATTTCCTCCTTTCTACCGAAGAAAAAATCAATGTCCTCCCGTTGGTAGGCATCCAAAAACTTGAACGGATATATCTTTTGCATACGACAGCGGGGGTTAAAAGTTAAATGTGTTGTCCACCTTCGGGGTGCTGTCTATGGCTTCGAAACGCACGTCGGCATCCAGCACGGTGTTCAGTGCGTCTTCAAATTGTCGGATGACGAGGTCCAAGCGGATGATTTTTTGTTCCGCGTTTTTCTGCTCCTCCGAAAGTATTTCGCGGGCATCGGTGGCGGCGGCGCGGTAGTGAATACTGTCTTCTTTTTCGTTTTTGATGGAAAAATACCGCAGGCCGCTGTTTCCGTTTCGGCTTTCGTAAAAATAGATTTGGAAATCCTGCTCGTTCGTCAGGGCATTGAAGTCCAAAAGAAAAGGGAAGAGGTTGATGGCGTTGCGCCCGTTTCGGAAGAAAAGCGCGTAGGTCAGCGAGGGTTTGTTGTCGTAATTGAGGATGCGTTGCAGGTTTTGGGCCTCCTTTTTTTCTAAGATGCTGAAATCTTTGATGTAGCGCGGGGTGGTGTTGCGGGTCTCTTCGTACTCCACTTTTTTCATGGTCACCAATTGGTGGGTTGTGAAAAACGGGAACGCCTGCAGGATGGTGGCAAGGGATATTTCGGCGCTGTGGCAATGCCCAAGCCCGTATTTTTCCCCCTGTTCGCCCAAGGCTTCCAGGGCTTCCATACTCGCACACGCCTTGTTGAACGCGCTGTCGGGTTGCAAATACGGATGGATATTTGCCGCTTCCATTTCCTCCAAAGGGAAAGCCAAATCGTTGTCCCGGAAAATTTCGAGCAGGGTGTGAAACAAGGTGCGCAACTCCGTCAACTTCAACAGTCGCTTGGTGTGAAAGAAATCGGTCAACGGTTTTTTGTTGGCATCAATGTTCTTCTTTTGGGTCTTTTTCGCGTCCCATAGTTTTGATAAAAACAGGTAGTTGACCAATTGCAGCGACAACCGGTAGGTGCTGAAACAATGGTTGATGTACTCGTCAACCTTGATTTCCATACTTTTCTGCCGGTCGTTTCCGATGGAAAACAAGCGGCGCAGTTCCCAACCGATGACCCACACGTAACTATCTCCCAGCAGCCCTTGCGCTTCTTTGAGGTGCAGGCGGACGCTCTCCCAGTTTTGCTTGTCTTCGGCGGGGATGCCGTTCAGGAATTGCTGCGCGTTGGTTCTGTCCCCAAGAAAGTGGATCAATTCTTTGGTCAAAACCCCGTTGAAAACGCGGTTGCTGGTCATGACCCCAAAATTTGCCTCGTTGATATGCTCGATGTTGTAAATCTTGTCGGCGTACTGCACCGTTGGCGCTTTCAGGTTTTGGAGCAAGGCTTTCAGATCGGCGAGTTGGTTGTGGATTTCCCGCACCGTGCCGTTGACGTTCAGCGTGAGGGTGCTCTCCGTCACGCCCTGAATGATAATGTTGTTCGTTTCGTTTTGCATGGGTTATGAAAAGTTGGCGTTGTCTATTTTTTCAATGTTGTAGATCTTTTCGGCATTTTGGGTGACGGTTTTATCGCCAATATAGACGTTCCCGCCTGCTGTAATGGTGGAGCCGATCAATGTATTTTCACTATTGACCACCGAAACGGCGTGTTCCATTTCCGCCCGCAGGGCAGGAGCATCGGGTCGGGCGGAAGTCTCGGCGATGCGGTCTTCGATTTCGCGCAGCAAATCCAGCAGGCCGGCGCGAATCTGGTTTTTCGTCAAATTTGCCTCCGTGTGGCTCACTAAGCCGAGCCGGATTTGTTTGCGGATGTCGGCAAAGCGGGCAGATTGCAGGATTGCCTCGTCGAGTTTTTGGGAGTTTTCGAGCAGCAGGCGGATTTGCTCCAGGGCGGTTTCCAGCGCATCGCGGGCGATGAGGTCGCGGATTTGGTCAAAAAATTGGGTATTTTCCATGTTGGGCAGTTAGAAATTCTGCCGGTAAAATACGACATAATTTAACCTAGTGGTCCTGCAAGTCAGTTTTAGAGGAAATGCTTCGCGAACGCAATCCTGAGTTGAAAGGTTTTTTAGAAGAACTCTTACTGCATTTTTTGGTCGCTAAGCCCAATACGGATACTGCTAATTCACGCGGCGTCTGTGTCTTCCCGACAAGTGCCGACCCAAATCAGGAAGACCCAGGTGCAGCCGGAAAAATCGGCAGGTAAATTCCCCCGTTCCTTAATGGATCATTTTTCGTTGCTGATTGCTTATAATTTATACCCTTTAAGGTATATTATTACAGTAATAATGCGAAATTATACCCGAAAAGGTGCAATTGCATTGAAAATCAAAATAAATATACCCTTTGTGGTATATTTACTAATCGGCAACTATGTTTACAACCGAAAAGGTATAAATATGAAATTGTCATCTTTCTTAAAACAAAAACGAAGTGCGTTTGGCCTGACACATCCAGAACTGGCGCAAAAGGCAGGGGTGGGGTTGCGGTTTGTTAGAGACCTTTGGAGGGTATTACAGGCATAAACACGCACTCGCTTGTATGCTTGGTGAAAACACCAAACACGGCGGGAAGTTAGTGTGAGATTCATTCCTGAAAGCTTTCGGGATGATAATTATGAACTTTAGTGGTAAAAAAACCCGTCCTTTACCCAGCGGTAAAACGTCAGCGATGATTGTAGGACGACCAACAGACAACTTCGAAACACATAACAAATGATTTTAGAACAGACTGAAATTCCAAAACCATTTCGATACGACAAAAATTAGCATTGAACCTTTAATGAAATCTTTCATTGACAGTATCAATTTTATGCTTGATACCCCGAGTATTGTCGATGAAAATTTAATAGTCATAAAACTAAAAGAGTTGCTTTTACTATTGAGCAAAAGCGAAAATTCGAGTTCCATCAATTCATTTGTAAACACTCTTTTTACTCCCTACGAATTTGCACACCCATATAAATGGGCATCAAGTGTCAACCATTCAGAAGGTCACGGAAAACAATTGTCAACGACAAATTGTGATGAAAGAGCCTGTCAGACTGTTATGGGAAACATAAGGGAAAGATTAATGCACTATTCCGACAAAGATTTTCACTTAGCAAATACCGTGACGGAAGGGATGCGCTTTGGGTTATAGGTAGTTTTGTAATTGTACTTTTAAGACTTTTTGACCTGTCAATTTACGGTTACATTCTTATTGCTTCAGTTGCTTTATGGATAGCATTTCTTGCATATAAACAGTTTAAAACCAGTAGATAAAAGTAGGACAACAATCAACGAACCGCTGACAGCAGTTCAACCCAATTTTGTTCTCCAAAGTGTATCTGCAAAACCAATTACCTTAACACCCAACGAATACCGTACTTATCCACAGAGGGGGTCAAAGCTCCGGAATGAGTGGGTCAGATACTTCGGAATATACAGTCACTCGTACCTTCGCAAAAATTTCAGCAAAAAGAGCCCATGAAAAATAAATGGAAGGTGATCGACGTTTCTGTCCATTTGAAACTTGCATCTGCTTTTTTAATTAAAAATAAAATGATAATAATTGGCAATATCTTTTTAGTACTGGCGAGCCTCATTTACGGTGTTATGTTTTATGCTATGTATCTTGATGATGCAAAAGGGCAAGACGCCTCCATGGGTTATGGATACTTGACTATCGCAGCCAATTTAGCGTTCTTTGTTTGCATGGGTATTTCAACTATCTGCATTGCCAAGAACGACGGCTTTGATTGGTTGCCCCAAAACTATCGGTATTTTATGGTCACCGTTGGTTTGGTGAGCATTTTGATAACGAATTTTCTTTTTGCAATAAGCAAATCTGAGTCCCGTCCGCCTGATTGGATTAAAGGCTTGATATCCATTATTCCTGGCTTGTTTCCATTACTTTTAATTTTGTCGGGGTTTATTTTACTTAATGAAGCTTTGCGGGTGGGTCTGCCTGTTTCGGTTTACAAATTGCCTTTGGCAGTCGCTTCAGCAGTGAGTGTTTCGATTTGCCTTTCAGGATTGGTGTTTCTTATGATTGAGTCTGTACGCAGCGAAAATAAGAAAATTGAGACAAGTATAAGTGACCAAAACAGCTATCACACGCAATATTTAGCAGATATAAACAATTGTGACCCGATGACCGGTATTGTCAGTATTCTTTGTTTTACCAGCCGATACCACGATACGGATATACACGATAGCGCCGTTGCTAAAATTAAAGAAAACCCAGAATGGCAAGAAGCACTCGTTAAAGTATTGGAAAGCCCATACTATTATAAGGAGGTTTATACCTACTTAGATTACAATGAAGTGCCAAACAAAGCCCTGTTTTTAAGCCCTTTGCACGCCAGCATTTTCCGCCTTGCCGAGGACGTCCGCCAGGAAATAAGAACGACCAACAACCGCCAACATTGGTTGCTGGACTCCTACCAAATAGTACGCATGTTGGGTGCAGTAGATAAATTTAAAGGCATGGGGCTTGATTTTCTCCCCGCCGTTCGAGCGGTTCGGGCTGCCTTAGACGAGCCTGTTTCTGAGCCTGTGAAATTTGACGACGCCCCCGCTTTGGATCGTTGGATTGAAAAAGAGGAAAAGCGTTGAGTTATTTCACCCCCGCCGTATTTCAATGAAAATTTCAATAAAATATCAAGCTGTGTTCATCCTAAAACGTTTTGTATTACTCATGTCATTGTTATCAATCCTATTTGGTTGTGGGAAAAAGGCCAACAAAGCCGAACAATACGCACAGGTTCCGCTGTTTCCACAAACGGACAACCAAAATTGTCGGATAACTGCGTTTCAACCAGACAGAGATTTTGTTGCCCAAACCTTTATCCTGTCGCCTGATAAAAAAAATGTCTTCCTTGCCACTTATGGGCAGACAACTACGCCGAAAAGAGTGATAAAATATGCAGACGAAGCGCATACTGAACCCCTGCCCGAAAGCCCTGCTGAACGTAAGCCAGACATCATGCCATATCAAATTTTAAAACTCGACATGGATGGCAATGTGCTGGAAAAAATCGTTTTACCAAATTGCATTTGGGCAGGTGTCCCTTTATTCTGGTGGGAAAATGAAGGCAATCTTAGCCTAAAACTCGCCGATTATATCAAAACTTTCGAGCCTGTCCATTTAGCTATTGTCAAAACTTGGCAGGAGATAAGCCAGGATAATTTTTTAAGCCAAAAGAAATTAATCATGATGGAATTCCATGAAAAGGAAGATGCTTATTATCTGGCTTTGCAAACAGCAATAAAAAAAAGTACCCTGAAATACACCCGTAAATTCTATAATTTGGATTATATCATGCTCGATTTTGCAGGTAAAAATGCCGAATATTGGTATTTGTATCCCAATAGGGAATCCACCGATATTATGACAAAATACGGTGAAAATAAAGCACCCACGAACCCGCCAACAACCTTCGAAGAAGATTTACTTACTGATGGCACTACGCACTTGACTGTATTGGCAAATAATGTATTTGATGCTAAATATGTATGGGCTTCTCCACATATAAAATACAGTGAAGAACGAATTATGGAAATCACTATGGGGAAACAGAAAATTGGTTTTAAATTAGTCAATAAGGATAACCATAGTCTGTCATTTCATTGTGCAGATAATGACTATTTAACGACAACCAATGGAGCAGTTTGGTTGATGTACGAAGCCGTTTTGTATAGGATTGAAATGCACCCTCGGCACTAGTGCCGCAAACCACGGACATTGTTGGATTTTAGGACTTGTGCGCGGCACCGCAGCGGCTTTTTTCTTGAATTTTGCCATCTTGTTATGGGTAGGCATGTTAAAAGGCTACGCTGTGACGCTTTTCTGCCAATCGCCAACAACGCATTGCTGCAGTCTCAGCATGAAATAGCAGCCATGACTGCCACCCTGGAGCGGTGCTTCACGGTTGCGCCCTGGGCATCGCCTGCCACGCCCAAGCCTTCCTGTAGGGTTATGGCATCGCAGTTGAATTTATTGAAGGTATGAGAATCGCTTTTGCTGAGGGCGAGGACTTTTGCTGTTTGCATGTGCTTTTTTTGATTGTATTCTTTTTGCAAATGTAAGCCGCTCAAATCTTCATAATGCTGGTTCGTATGCGATTCCAAACCACTCTAATTCTCCGGCGCAGCCACTTTCTTTGCCTTATTCTCACAGCGGTCGCAAAGATCCGTGATGCTTTTCAGCTCCCTTGCCTGCGCCGCCGTACCTTGAAATATTTCATTCGTCCGATCAGAATTGATGTAAGAGCAGTCCTGGAACAAGTGGTAGCTTTTGCCCGATTTCGTCCAATAAACGTGGTTTGCTCCATTCATCAGCCCCTCTACTTCTTTGGTCTGCTCGGCGTACTGCTCTTGAGATGGCGGATTGAAATCGGCGCCCGTTATACCCGCAACCAAGAGTGCCACCACCGCGATAGAACCAAGAATTCCTTTTTGTTTACCGCTCATGTTCTTATTGGTAAAAATAAGTATCACGAGGGGTAAAAAGGCGATAACACCGATGATTAGGCTCAACTGGTTTTGAATGAAAAACTTGACCTTGTCCTTTTCTGAAGCAGGATACAGCCTATTCGCTTTTTTCCAGAGCCAGGAGCCCGTAACAGCAAAAGCCAGTTCCACCACGATCATCACGATGAGCCAGGTCATGTTGATGGGTACTGCCTTGAGCATCATGATGACCCAGATTTCAAAACCTATGGCGACTGCCCAGGCGAGTATGGCCAAAAGGCGCAGGTGTTTAGCCTTGGCCAGGCTCTCAACTGTTGGTACAAAAACGCGGGTTCCGACGCCTGTATCCGTAGATTCGTCGCCTTCAACTGCTGTTAGTTTCTTCGATGTTTTTCCGTTTTCCATTTTTTGATGTAAATATTTGGCAAAAGCCGCCCAAGAGCAACAAATCCCCTACTTGTCTATTTGGACGGTCGGTGCCGCGCCATCCAGTCATCCAATGTTTTTATACAAACCAATTTTCCTTTATCAACCGCCCAAGGCTCATCAAAAGCAGCTCGGAATTCCTGCAATGCGGGTAAAAAACCAATACCCAATGCTTCAAATTTTTCCACTGTCGTCAATACAGCCTATACCTCATTGGAAAACAAATCATGGTAAAAACTTTGAAAAACCTGAACTTTGCCCCATGAATCACGCCCCCGTTGTCTTCTTCTCCCTGTTCCGATCCGACAACCCCTACTCTTCCATCTCCCTCTCCATGGCGAGGGAACTGGCCAAAACCGGGCGTGTGCTCTACGTCAATCATCCCTATTCCATCAAAGATTGTATCAGCGGCCTACTGCAAGGCGACCCGTTCTTGCGCCGCCGACTGCCCAGGATGCTGCTTGGGAAAAATAGCTACGAAACCCTGGATAGCATTCCCGATAACTTTATGGTGGTTCAACCGCCCATTACGCTGCCCATCAATTGGCTCCCGGTTGGGAAAATCTACAATTTTTTGCAAAGGCTGAATAATGGTATTGTACTGCGCAGCATCCAAAAGGCGGTGAATGCGCACGAATTTCGCAACTATTTGTACATCAACTGCTACGATCCATTTTTCGCCGGATACATTCCTCCGAAAATGGGCGCTAAATGCTGCATTTATCACTGCATCGACGACATCTCCCAGAACGTCTACACCGCAAAACATGGGCTGAAACTGGAAAACGAAGCTTGCCAAAAGGCAGACCTGACTTTTGTCACCTCCAACAACCTGAAAAAACTGAAAGCGCCTTTCGCCCGCCGTCTTGTTACTTTTTTCAACGCAGCGGATGTTTCGGTTTTCCAAAAAGTGATTACCGAAGAATACCCCAAACCCTCCGAACTGGCTGGCCGCAACGGCCGGGTAATCGGCTTCATCGGCAACCTCGACGAGCTGCGCATCGACTATCCTTTATTGAAAAAGATCGCCGCCAGCTATCCCAACGACACCTTGCTTCTGGTCGGCCCGCTGAACAGCCCGGAGCCGACTCAAATTGGCCTGGATAAATTGCCCAATGTCATTTTTACCGGCAGCCGAAAACTGAATGACCTACCGCCCTTGCTCCAGCACATGGGCTGCGTTTTGATCCCGTTTTTGTGCAATACCCTCACCGCGAGTATCTACCCTTTGAAAATAAACGAGTATTTAGCAGCAGGTAAAACGGTTGTTTCCACCAGTTTCTCAGAAGACATCCGTAGTTTTGCGCCCGTTATACTCCTGGCAAGTACCCACGACGATTTTATTTACAAAATTGAACGGGCGCTGACAGAAAACAACCCAGCCCTGACCCAGCAGCGCATCGAAATAGCCAACACCAACACCTGGGAAGCCCGTATCAAGCAACTCTGGAATGAAGTAGAAACATTGGTACCCCCAAAATAAACCATCCCTTAAAACCCCAATTATCCAATTCCCTAATTATCAAATTATCAAATTAATCAGATATGAAATTTGGCGTTATCGTTTTCCCCGGCTCTAATTGTGACGATGACATGGTGCATGTCCTCGGCGATGTCATGGGACAAGAAGTGGTAAAGATTTGGCACAAGGAATTGGCCTTGCCCACAAAGCTGGACGGCGTGGTGCTGCCTGGCGGATTCTCCTATGGCGACTACGTTCGCGCGGGTGCGATAGCCCAGTTTTCGCCCATCATGAAAGCGGTGCAGGCGTTTGCGGAAGCAGGTGGCCTTGTGTTTGGCGTTTGCAATGGTTTCCAGATTTTGTGCGAGTGCGGCTTGTTGCCCGGCGTATTGCTGCGCAACCAGAATTTGCAGTTTATCTGTAAAAACATTTATGTAAAGCCCGTTACCAACGACTCGCCGATTACAGAAGGTTTGGATTTAGATAAAGCCCTCAAAATACCGATTGCACACGCGGAAGGCCGCTATTTCGCGGATGAAAAAACACTCGATGCCCTGGAGCAAAACAACCAGGTGCTTTTCCGCTACTGCGATGCCGAAGGGAATGTGACGGATGCTTCCAACCCGAATGGCGCTTTGCGCAACATCGCGGGCATCTGCAATGCGAAGCGCAATGTATTTGGTATGATGCCCCACCCCGAGCGGGCCAGCGAGGATGTGCTGGGCAATACGGATGGCCGTGGGCTGTTTGAGTCAATGCTGAAACTGGTGACTGCTGCGGTGTGAACACCCAGGATTTTCCCCCGATAAACATATTTTTTAATACATAGGAACATAGAAAACATAGTTTTTGAGTACGTAATTCTATGTTTTCTATGTCCCTATGTGTTAAAAAAAACCGCGGAGCGGGAAATTCCCACCAGAAAATCTACTCTTTCGCCAACCGATCCAACTGCGCCTCTGTGTTCCTCAAACGCTCCCGGCAATACGCCGCCAGCACAGCAGCACGTTCAATTTTTTCCGCAAGTTTATCCACAGAAACGCTTTCCGCTTGTAGTTCTGCGACGATCTGTTGTAACTCGGTCCAGGCTGATTCGTAGGACTGGGGTGCTTCAGTGTTTTTTTGCATACTGCCAATTTTGTGCGCCAAGTTCCGCATTTTATATTTCACAGGTACTTTCCCCTACCTTTTTTCGTTTTATTGCCACTTTAAGCTTTAATACGCTATATTTTTGCGGCTGCATCCAAAAGCCACCTTTTGTTGTTGTAGCCATAAGCCGCTAAATACGTCTAACTTACAAGGTTTCATCCATTAACGCCTTCGAAAACAAGCCAATTCCCTGGCTCAAACACTACAAATTTCATTTTTAACGATGTCTTATTTTACTTTTCGCCCCAATCCGGCGCTGCTTATCAGTCTGTTTACCTTGTTCACAGCGGCTTCCTCTGCCCAAAAAGCTGGCCTTGAAGTCACCCGCTGTGAAGCCATTGACCGCACGCAACCCTTGAAAAACGTGGCAGTAGATGCCACCGGGCGGCGCTGGGCAGCAAACAGCAAAGGCGTTTTCCAGATAAAAGCCAACGACCTCTCCACGCCCCTGACAATCGCACCCGGCATGCGCAATGTGCTATCCTTGCGCGGTGGCAATGCAGATTTTGCCTGGTCGGAGGCCCAATTCAAAGCCGAAGTAAAAACGCCTTGCACCGTCACAGTAGCCTGGTACGACAGTAAAAACAAGGTGCTCTGGCTGGGCACCGACGAAGCGGGCCTGTTCCAATTCTCGACAGAGCCTGATTTCAAAATGGTGCAACAATACCTGCCCGTCAATTCAAAACTTAAGTCCAACAATATTACCCATCTTTTTCAGGACGCAACGGGGCGTCTCTGGGTGGGCAATGAAAAAGGCATCATGTACGGAACGCCTGGCCGCTGGAAAAGCGACTTGAATGGTTTTATGGTTCAACGGGTGCGCGAATACAACACTGTTATTTATGTGCTGGCCGATGGCTTTATTTCCAAAGCACCAGGCGGTGAAAAATGGTCGGACCTGGCCCTGCAAGAAAAAACCCTGGAAGGAGAAATAAAAGATTTTGACATTGACGCTACCGGTAAAATGTGGATCGTATCGGGCCATTTAACCCGTTTCGACATGATCGCCGACACGTATGATGAGTTCAGCGGACCAGAATACTACACCAGCCAATACGGCACCTCCATCGCCATTGATTTCGACGGCGGAGTTTGGGTTGGCACCCAGGACAAGGGATTGTTCAACGTAGACAAAGCTTCTAAAATGGTGTTGAATGCTTATGTAGACAAACCTATCAGCTGCGAAGGCGACGGCAAAGATGCTGTGCTGATGGCCAAAATTACGGGCGGCAATGAACCCTACACATATGCCTGGAGCGCGGGCCTGAGCGGAGAAAGCCCCAAGGACATTGGCGCGGGCATTTATACTGTGACGGTGACCGACAGCAAAGGCAAAACCCGTACGGCCGACATAAACGTGCCAGACTCGCGCTTGAAACTGAAAGTGCGGCAGAAAAAACCTGCCAGCGGCCCCGGAATCGCCGACGGCTCTGCTGAAGTAGATATTGCCACCAATGCCAGTGGAATCACCGTTTTGTGGGACAATGCAGAAGCAAAAGTTATTGCCACTAAACTCACTGCTGGTGAGCACAAAGTCACCGTAACCGACCCCAAAGGCTGTGTTATGACGCTATCGGTAACGATTTCTGAATTGGGACAGCCGCTGGAGCTCACGCTTGCCGCAGAAAACCCTGTCAAGTGCACGGGTGAAAAAGCACCCTTATCGGCAAAACCTCAAGGGGGAAAGCCGCCTTACAAATATACCTGGAGCAATCCCGCGCTCACGGGTGAAAAACCTAGCGCCATTGCCGGCAGTTACACCGTTACAGTGACAGATGCCATCGGTGCCACCATTACCGCCAGTTTCAAGCTGACCCAGCCCGATCCGATCAGCATCAATGTTTTGGTACAATCACCGCCAGCAGTTGGAGGCGCCGACGGTAAAGCCCTGGCCCAGGCTAAGGGCGGTACAGGCGTGTATTCTTTTGCCTGGGACAACGGCGAAAGCAGCTACACCGCCTCCAGGTTGACGGAAGGCGCACACAGCGTCAAGGCAACCGATGTCAATGGATGCTCAACCAGCGCGCCGTTCGAAGTGAAAGCAAAGCTGGATGCACTGTCGGTGATTATCCGCGAAGCACGTCCGATCAAATGTGCGGGCGAAAAAACCAACCTGACCGTAGCCGCTGTTGGCGGTAAAATGCCCTACAAAGACTACAAATGGGAGCCATCCATACCTTCAATGGCGGAAGGTGTTGGCGTTGGCGAATACACCGTAACAGCAACGGATGCCCAAGGCGCCACGGCTACCGCCAGCATCCGCATCCTGGAACCGCAATTGCTCACCGCTTCTGCCATTGCTCAATCAGCCACTAGCGCTGGGAAAGACGACGGAAAAGCACTGGTATCCATTAAAGGCGGCACCGGCGCTATGTTTTTTAAATGGGACAACGATGAAATAACGGCTGCCACAGAACGCCTTTCCGCAGGCAAGCATTTGGTGACCGTGACCGATGAAAATGGCTGCACAGCAACGGCTTCTGTCACCATCACAGAAGGCGTCCTGCCGCTTTCCTTGGCCATCAACGAAGTGAAAAAAATCAAATGCCCCGGCGAAAAAGCTTCGCTTGAGGTACAAGTGACGGGCGGCAAAGGCCCCTATAAATATGCCTGGAGCAATCCTGCTATAGTTGGTGGCAGGCCCGATGTTGAAGCGGGTGATTATGTGGTGACCATGACAGATATGGCGGGAGGTACAAAAACCGCCAGTGTTTCGATTAAGGAGCCTTCATCTCCTGGCATCAGCATTGGCGGGATTTCCCCGGCAAGCACGGGCAGCAATGATGGCAAAGCTTCCGCAAAAGTTACTGGCGGCACAGAACCTTACACCTACAAATGGAGTAACGGCGAAACCAATGCGCAAGCAGTCAAACTAGCCCCAGGAAAACAAGACCTAACAGTCACAGATGCCAATGGCTGTACGACGACGGCTACTCTTGTACTGACGGAAGATATTTTACCCCTCAATGCCTCAATAACTGTAGAAGCAAGCATTAAATGTGTAGGCGATAAAACAGGCCTTTCCGTACAAGTATCTGGCGGCAAAAAGCCATTCAGCTACAAATGGAACAACCCCGCGCTCACAGGTGAAAAACCCGCCAACATCACAGCGGGCGACTACCAGCTCACCGTGACCGATGCCGTCGGCACAAGCGCTACAACGAGCGTCAGCGTCAAGCAACCAGAACCTGTTACGCTGAGCATTACCCCTGTGTCTCCTGCCAGCACCGGCAACAGCGATGGCAAGGCCACGGCAAAAGTCGGCGGCGGCACGGGTGCTTACACGTACCAATGGAACAATGGCGAAACGACAGCTGAAGCCCTAAAACTGGC
>JBBRWA010000160.1:0-13470 GCA_038246345.1 Chitinophagales bacterium | reverse complement strand
AGTGATGAGAGATGAGAGATAAGTGATGAGTGTTCTTTCTGGAAAAGCTTGATCGTGAAGGATTTACACGTCCGTCCAGCCAATTGTTGTGTCAAAAGGTATGCAAAAAAACTTCACGGCTCGATCGCGAAGTAATAATTGGCCATAATCGCGTGAAAAGTTGTCAACTTTTTAAAAGTTGACAACTTTGTGCCAAACGCCAAATTAAAATCGGACTGCTTTTTGAAATTGAAACCTTGCATACCTTTTCACACAAGCCCATTTATAGACAACAGGCAGCGTTACATGGCAATTCTGAAAGGATTGAATGTAAATAGAAATTGCGAATTTCATGTAATAACAAAACCCAAACCTACCAGAGACCACCGCATCTTGACAAGGTAATTAGTTGAAAAATAATTATGAACAAAACGATAAACGGCTTTTCAAAACGCTCGAAAGCGGAGAAAATTCAGTGGTTGGGAGAAACTTTTACGGATAACCCAGCAGCATTCACCGCCGAACTAGGTTCCTGGCAGTATCCAGATGCTTCCATGCAGCGTGTAATCGATGGGTTTACGGAAAACGCTGTGGCGAACTTTGCGCTGCCTTACAGCATTGCGCCAAATTTTGTCATCAATGGCAAAACTTATGCCGTGCCAATGGTGATTGAAGAAAGCAGTGTAGTGGCAGCAGCCAGCAGCGCCGCCAAATTTTGGCGGGAACGCGGTGGTTTCCATGCTGAAATATTGGGCACAGTAAAACTAGGGCAGGTGCATTTCCGATGGCCGGGAAAACCGGAGCGATTGCGGCAAATTTTCCCGGAAATAAAAGCAGCCCTGCTTACATCAGCCGACGACCTCACCGTCAATATGATCCTGCGCGGCGGCGGTATCCAGGACATCGAGTTGATTGATTTTGAAAGCGTCGAGCCCGGTTATTTCCAATTGCGGGTCTCATTCCAGACTTGCGACAGCATGGGCGCAAATTTTGTAAACTCTATCCTGGAACGCTTTGCAGATAGATTGGAGGCGTTTTTTACGATCCATCCAGGCCTAAGCGACCTGGAGCGAGATGTGGAGGTCATCATGTCCATCTTGTCAAATTATACGCCCAACTGTGTGGTGCGCGCCTGGGTGGAATGCCCTATCGCCTCCTTCAGTGAACTGGCACTCAAACAAGGCATGGATGCCAACGCCCTGGCGGAACGCTTCGCCATGGCGGTGCGTATTGCACAAATAGACCCATATCGCGCTACTACGCACAATAAAGGCATATACAATGGCATCGACGCGGTAGTGCTGGCAACAGGGAACGATTTCCGCGCCATAGAAGCCTGCGGGCATACTTACGCCAGTCGCGATGGCCAATACCGGAGCTTGAGCGCTTGTACGGTGGCGAATGGACAGTTCAAATTTGAGCTGGAAATTCCCCTGGCGATGGGCACCGTCGGCGGCCTGACTGCCCTGCACCCCCTGGCACGCCGTTCTTTGGAATTGCTGGGCCACCCTTCTGCGGAGGAACTTATGTGCATCACTGCCTGTGTCGGACTCGCGCAAAACTTCGGCGCCGTCCGCTCCCTCATCACCACGGGTATCCAGCAAGGGCACATGAAAATGCACCTCACAAACATCCTCAATCACCTCGGTGCCACAGAAGAAGAAGCCGCCGCTGCGCAGTTTTATTTCCAAAATCAAACGGTGAGCTTCAGCGCGGCACGAGCGTTTTTGAAAAGAGAGATGAAAGATGAGTTATGAGTTATGAGTTATGAGTTATGAGTTATGAGTTATGAGTTTGAACAGCAATACGGAACAAGGGGGCGGATGTTTGTATGCCTTTGGCAAGGGTAGTTTCTACGCTTTGCTGCTCTTCGCGCTGCCTTGCTGGTATGTGGTGACGCATTACGATGATATAAAAGCTAAAATTGATGGCATCTCTGCCCTGCCTGTCTTTCATGAAATGACCCGGGATTTTCGCACGGGGGCTGAATTGGCAGGGGCAAAATTCGGCGCGCACTTGAAAGCTTTTTATGCGGATTCTCTGCTTATTGACACAAAAGGACTTCGATTTGCCCAAAAAAACACCTATTGGAACCGGCAAAGTATTGAAGCTGGACTGACGCAAAAAATGTCACGGGGTTATCACGCCAATATCCGGGCTTATTTGGATTATATCGAGCGGTTCCGCGACATCGCTGCTGCTGAAATGCGGCAATCCAAAATCCCGGCATCCATCACCTTGGCACAAGGCATCTTGGAAACCGATGCCGGTCGCAGTATCCTCGCCCAAAAAGGGAACAACCATTTTGGTATAAAATGCAGGGCCGAACCAGGCTTCCGCCGCGATGGCAAGATCACGGATGACGATTTCAATTACCATTCCCTGGCCATTGATTGCATGCAAATGCGCGATGATTACGCCTGGGATCGCTTCGAAGTATATGCCTCGCCAGCCCATAGTTTCCGACGGCACAGCCAATTATTAAAAGACAAACGCTATAATTGGATGCTCCCGCGCTTCCAGGTAGGTGGTATGTATTCCATTCCACGGAAGCTTTATGGCCAAAACGAAGTGCCTTATTATGCCGCCTGGGCTGTAGGCCTCAAAACCTCCGGCTATGCTACTTCCCGTACTTACGCCGAAAAACTTACCCTTATCATTGAAACGTATCAGCTTTGGAAAATAGATTACGAAGAAGTTGAAGAATAGTTGCTCGTTGCTCATTGTTCGTTGTTCGTTCTCCTTCACTCAATTCTGGCTGGGCATCCTGTTAGTACAGCATTTGTTCAATAGTAGGCGAATACATCAATATGTTAGGATGCCCAGCCAGAATTGAGTGAAGGAGAACGAACAACAAACAACGAACAACTATTATCTACCTTATCTTGAGCCGCCAAAAGCAACGCGAACGAACAACTATCAACGAACAACTATCAACGAACAACGAAACCGTGGATACGACTGAACTGCTGAAACGCGTCCGAAAGGTTGAAATAAAGACCCGTGGATTGACCAGACACCTGTTTACCGGGGGCTACCACAGCGCCTTCAAGGGTCGGGGCATGTCGTTCAGCGAGGTGCGGCAATACCAGTTTGGGGATGATGTGCGCGCCATTGATTGGAATGTGACGGCCCGTACCAACGAGCCACATATCAAGATTTTTGAAGAGGAGCGGGAATTGACGGTGATGTTGATGGTCGATGTGAGCGGCTCTTCTTTTTTTGGCACAACAGGCATGTTGAAACAAGAAATGTTGACAGAGCTGTGCGCCGTGCTGGCTTTCAGTGCCAATTCCAACAACGACAAGGTGGGCTTGCTGCTTTTTTCCGAAAAAGAAGAATTGTACTTACCACCAAAAAGCGGTCGACAGCACACCCTCCGCATCATTCGGGAATTGCTGAATGTACAGCCCAGCGACCGGGGCACGGATTTGTCCGCCGCGATGCAGTTTGCCCGCCATGTACTAAAAAAGCGCAGTGTTTGTTTCCTGTTGTCCGATTTTTGGGGTTCCAATTATGACGCGGCCCTGCGGGTGCTCGCGCGTCGGCACGATGTGGTCGGTATTCAGTGCTGGGATACCCGGGAAAGGGAGCTGCCCGATGTCGGCTTACTGAATCTTCGCGACGCAGAATCAGGAGAAATGAGCTGGATGGATACCACAGACCCCCAATTGCGGCGCGAATACACGCAACGTTTTGACAAAAATCGCGTCCTTGCAGCGGCAAACTTCCGCCTGGCAGGCGCAGATTTTTTAAGCCTGCCTTCTGCGGAACCTTACACTGCCGCACTGCTGCACTTTTTTGAAAACCGCGCCAGAAATATGTGAGCTTCACACCCATTCAGATGAACTTTTTTGCTCGATTCTGCTGTATTATACTGACCGTTTGCGCCATTCAAGCCCAAGCGCAAACAACTGCCCTGCTGTCCGCTGATAGCACGCAGGTGGAAACAGGCAACCCGTTTGTGCTGCGGATTACGCTGTCGGACGCCAAAATTCCCGATACCCTTGATTTTGGGCCATGGCAAGGAAAGGTCAACCCAAAAAATATATTGTCCGAAACTGGCTGGATCCGTAACGGAAATTCTCTTGTCCGCGAAATCACGATCATCTTTTTTGATGCCGACACCTTCACCCTAGCGCCATTGACGTTGGCCTTCAAAGAAGCAGATTCCGTCCACACCAATCCATTGGAGCTCCAGGTGTATGCTACCCCTGCCCCTGAGGACCTCAATGATATGGCACCTATCAAGGATATCAGCCCCGAGCCCGTATTTTGGACCGACTACCTGCCCTTGCTCTTGTCGATATTGGGCGCTCTTGCCGTTTTAGGCTTGTTGTTTTGGTGGTATTCTCGTGCCAAAAAACGAACTATGTTTAGCCGAACACTTGGCTTGCCGCCGCATGAATTAGCCTTAAAAAAACTGGCTGTGTTGTCCCAAAAATCTTTGTGGAATACTGGAGCCGTGAAAGCGCATTGCGCTGAGCTTACTTTTATTCTCCGGGAGTATTTGGAAAAAAGATACCAGGTGCCGGCGCTGGAGTGTACTTCACAAGAATTATTGATACATTTAAACCCGACAGACTTCCCGGAGGAATTGATGGCAGACCTTGAGATGGTACTGATACAGACGGATCTTGTAAAGTTTGCAAAAGCCATTCCACCGGATTCCTTCCATGCCTATTCTATGGATGTTGCCATAAATTTGGTGAACAAGACAATTCCAATGCCCGTTGAAGCACCTGCGGCAGAAAACCATACCCAAGCATAATACACCCGGTTTATGACACTCGCATCTCCTGTTTGGCTCCTGCTTTTCTTGCCGCTTTGGCTGCTTTGGCGGTATCGGCAAGGGCAGGATGACATTGCCATGCGCATGCCGCAATCCAATCAAATCTTTGCGGGCAAAACCTGGCGCTCCAGGGTACGGCTTCATTGGCAGTGGCTGCGCTGGGCTGCACTGGTTTGCCTGGTTTTGGCAATGTCGCGTCCACAGCGGAAATGGCAAGAGGAAAAAGTAAAAGCCGATGCGCTCGATATTGTGCTTGCCCTTGATATTTCACCGTCCATGTTGAGCAAGGATTTCGATCCAGATCGGTTGTCTGTCGCCAAAAAGGTTGCCGCCGATTTTGTGGAGAACCGCCCCCATGACCGGATCGGACTGGTGGCATTTTCCGCAGAGGCATTCACACAGTGCCCTTTGACGAACGACCGGAAGGTGGTACAAACATTTATCCGGGAACTCACTGTTGGGCGCTTGGAAGATGGCACGGCCATCGGCATGGGTCTGGCCACGGCCATAAACCGTTTGAAAGACAGCCCTTCCCGCAGCAAACTGGTAATCCTGCTCACCGATGGGGAAAATCACAGCGGCTACATTACACCTTTGCAGGCAGCCGACATTGCGTTGTCGCTGGGGGTGCGGGTGTACACGGTTGGCATTGGCACAGAAGGTATTGTGATGTCGCCAGCACAACGCAACCCGGATGGCAGCTATGTCTTCGCGCCACGACGGATGGCATTTAACACTGAATTGTTGGAACAAATAGCGTCAATTACCAAAGGAAAATTTTACCGCGCCTATTCTGAACGGGATTTGGCAGGGATATACGCAGAAATTGACCGATTGGAAAAAACTAAAATCGAGGTCAGCGCCGTGCAGCGAACCAAGGACTATTTTGAATGGTTTGTTGCGCTTGCCGTGGCGCTGTTGTTGTTGGAGTTGTTGGGGAAATGGAGTGTTTTGCGTTCTGTTACGCCTTAGCTCATTTATTCATCGCCTTCAACAACCCACCCAACAAATTAAACAAACCCTCCACGGCCTGTTCGTTTTCTACCGGAAGTTTCACATAAGTCTGCCCTGTTTTTTCATCTTTATGCACGATGGATTTTACCAACCGCTCGGTTGACTGCGGGTCGCTCAGTGTTTTGGCCAATTGAGTGAAAAACTGCAAGCCATGCTGCACGAGCGCTTCGGGCGAACTGCCATCACTTTGGGAGCTCCTGTTTTGTGCCGCCTGTGGCTCCAATGTTTCATCGGGCGTATCCAGATCGGTTGCGATTTCAGGACTTGGGGCAATGGTGCCGCGTTCCGGTTCTGGAGCAGCGGCAGTATCGGGCAAGAAATCATCGTCGCTGCGCTTTGTTGCTGGTGCTGGTGTTTCAAGCTCGTCGGGTGACACGGATGCCATGCTGCTTACGGTGTCGCGGGTGATGGTCTCCACAGAAGCCATGAATTGCTTGAACTTGCTGTCGCCCATAAAAATGGTATCCTCCCCATCATCTAGCACGCCCGCGGCCATGCTCTTTTTGAACTGTATCACCCCCAAGAGGTTGTGTTCGATGCTTTCTTGCGCCACCAGGTTAATGATGTTGACGGGTTTTTCCTGCCCCAATCGGTAAATACGACCGATGCGCTGTTCCAGGGTGCCGGGATTCCATGGAATATCGAGGTTGACAAGCCAGGCAGCTGATTGCAGGTTGAGGCCCACGCCGCCAGCATCGGTGCTTAGGAACACCCGCACATCAGGGTCCTCATTAAATTCGGTGTATAAGGCACCCCGGTTTTTGCTTGGCACGTTGCCATGCAGGTATCGGAAACCCACACCCATATCCTCCAATTCTTTTGCCACCAGGTCGTTCATCCGCGCCCATTGGCTGAACACAACCACCTTTTCGCCTTCTATCTCTAATATTTCGGAGAGAAGGTTGCGCAATTCGTCCACCTTGGTTTGGTAATTGGTGCTTTGGTCGATGATGTACGTGCTGTCGCACACCATCCGCATCATGTTCAGGTTTTTGAGCAGCCTTTGTCGGTCCTGCTCGTCGAGGTATTTCATGCGCTGCCATTTGAGCACGAGTTTGGCCACCTGATCAGCAAATTCGCGGTGCATTTCCCGTTGCTGTTGGGTCATGGGCACGACGAGGTTTTTGTCGCTGCGTTTGGGGAGCTGGGGCAGCACTTGTTTTTTGGTGCGGCGCACCAAGCGGCCGGCCAGGATATCACGGATTTCGCGGAGGTTCTCATAGCCGATCACGCGGCCATTGTCGTCGGTCGTTTGGTAGCGCGGAAAAAACAGGTGTCGAGGCCCCAGTGCAAAAGGATCGACGAACTGCACCAGCCCGTAAAGTTCTTCAAGGTTGTTTTCGATGGGTGTGCCAGTCAGCACCAGTACGTGGCGCGTGTGGATGCGGCGAACGCTTTGGGCTATTTTGGTACGCCAATTTTTGATGCGCTGGGCTTCATCGAGAATAATGAGATCATAGCCTGCGTCTTGAATGGCGACGCTATCGAACAAGGTCGAGTGGTAGGAAGCAATTTTGTAGGTTGCCTCGCCTTCGCGATGCTCCCGTTGCCGCAGTGGAGCAGGGCCTTCTACCACTGATGCCTCCTGGCCCGTAAACTTGGCGATCTCCGTTTTCCATTGATATTTCAGCGAAGTCGGCGCAAGGATAAGCACTTTAGAAATGCCCGCTTCGCGCCGCAGGAGCTCCACCGTTGCGATGGCTTGCAAGGTTTTGCCCAAGCCCATTTCATCGCCCACGATGACGCGGCCATGCTGGAAGGAAAACAGCACGCCTGCCTCCTGGTAAGGGAACATTTCAGCTTTCACGAGACCTTTCAGCCAGTCTTTGCGCTGCTGCTCCGACATTTTTTCCACCTTTCGAATGCGCCGCTGATGGTCGCGCTGTTCCAAGATATGCTCCAGGGCATCGTCGTAGCAGCGGAACTCCGGGCTGAGTGCACGCGCTTTTTTCAAAAACACCTCAAAATGCGCCAATCCATTATCCGTCAGGTAAAAATGGTTGTCGAAATATTCCATGGAAAGCTGTGCAAAATCCTCGGTAAGTTCGCTGCCGATGCGCAGCATTACTTGTTTGCCCTTTCGATAATCGAGGTAGACGGAGCTGTAACTGCGCTCTACGGGTGTTTTGAGTTGGCTTTTCAGTCGCTTTTTTGCAATCAAGCGAAACACCGATTCAATATGCTTGCAGGTGCCCAATCGGCTCACCCGGAAATCGTAACAATTGCAAAAATTGTTGCCCAGATGATTGGGGCTGCGCAAGGCAACTTTATAGGTATTTTGTGTTGCGGGGTTCCAAACCAAGTAGTCGGCATAGACGGTTTCAGGGCTTATTTTTTCAATGCTGAAGTCGTTTTCTTTTACGAACTGTCGGCGCAAGGCGACCTGCCATTTTTCCATGGCCATGCCGTCGGGCCGACGGTGATACGGCACACTGATGTCTTTTTTGCGCTTTTTGGTTTTTTTATGGGCGTTGTCGCTTGTTACCTTTGCTGCCATGCTGCTGGTTGTTTCTTGGCAAAGATATGGCACACGCAGGCAATTTTAGCACAACCCATATCGCTACAGTACCGGCGGTTCTGGCGCGGCAAACATGGTCAGACCTTCCACACCGAAGTTGCCCTTCACATAGACGATTTTACCGCCGTCAGGCTTGAATTCGAGCGTGGTGCTGTCTTTTTCGCCCACACGGCTCAGGAGGAGGAAAAGGTTGCCGTTCTCGAGGGTCTTCCAAGTGCCACTGGTCAACACATTTGGGCGCACGCCCAGGTAATTCACCGTCATTTTGGCCTCGAAGGCAGGTGTGAGCCAGAGGCTGATAACCTGGTCAACAGAAGATACTGGTTTCAATTTGGCTTGATAAAAAACTTTGGTACTGGTCGCAAAGGCTGTGCCTTGATAAACCGGGTCAGCCGGGATGACGATTGCCCCAGATGGGCTGGACGTGCTGGCAGTGCTTTCCGGGCGATCGGTGTTCATACAGGAGTTGCCCAAGAAAAGCAAGGTGGCGAAATACATGATGGTGCGCATAGCGTGGCAGATTTAATTGTTGAAAGGATGGACCAGGTTTGGCAGGATTCCTAATACCTGGCTTTCAAAGCTATTCCGTGTTGACAATATCACCCGCCACTAAAAATGCGTTCCATCGGATTTGAACCCATAAAAAAGCCACAAAATGGGCAAAAAAAATCCCATTTTGTGGCCATAATGAAAATCGGGTGCCATCCAACCTGTGGCCTTAAGGCCGTACCTTCGGTGCGCAACCAACAAGGCATACCGTGAAAATGTGATTGCTTCTCCCTATCGCACTCCGATCACCTCAACCTCAGCACCCGTCAGCGACGGATTGTACCAGCAATCGATGCGATTGGCCTTAAATTGCAGTACTGCGTTTTTAGCATCTTCCGGTGTGTTGTAGCCTTTCACAATGTAGCTGGCGCCAGGCTGGCCACCGGGGCATTTGCTGCCGCTGTGCCACAACAACATCAGGCCATCGATGGAAGGTGCCTTGTCGACGGGCGTGTCTTTGCAATAAACGGCAAATTGCACGAAATGCAATTCCGCCACCGGCGTAAACAAGTCATTGCCAACTTGGCCAACACCTTTGCGCACATTCCGGTGTACATCTAGTCCATTTACCGTCATGGTGGTGGCGGGCAACGTTGAATAAGTCGCCGGTGCTGTACCACCTGTGCTGTACTCCGCCGGGCGCACGCCTTTGGCCGTCATGGTAGAAGTTGGCGTCGATTTGGCAGAAGCGCCCTGTACCCTGGAAAGGGCAGCGGCACGGCGCGATGCCTGATCCTCCGGCGATTCATAAGTGGGTGCAGCAGAACCCTTGGAAGTAGTCGTCGCTGCTGGCGTAGTATATTGTTGTGGTTTGGTGGCTTCTGGAGTGTATCGACGCACGGTCGTTATCTGTCCAAATGTTTGGGCAGCAGTCCAAAATAGCAACAGAAACAAAAGCGTCTTTTTTTGAGTTCTCATAATGTAATAGTCCGTTTTGAAAAATTGTGAAAGCGATTAATGCCATAGAATACCAGCAAAAAATGAGCCGTAAAAAAATTACTTGCAAAGATTGCCTGAATTTTGGCACCAGTACATAAGTTAAACGATAAATTTTGGTAACTTTGTACCCACTCGTCGTGTTAAAGATTTCACGAAGGCATTTTGTAAGATACGCCTTCTGGTACAATCCTTAGCTAGAGAGACGTATTTTTAACTAAACAAATAAAATGGCAAGGTCGCAAGATTCATTCAACAAGAAAGAAAAAGAGAAACTTCGAAGAAAAAAGAAGCAAGAAAAAACAGAGCGCAAGGAACAGCGCAAAATCGAAAAAGCAGAGGAAGGCCCCAAAAGCTTTGAAGACATGCTTTCTTATGTTGATGAAAACGGCTTCCTTTCTAGCACGCCGCCCGATCCAGCCAAGAAGAAAAAATTCAAGGTGGAAGACATCATCATTGGTGCTCCGCCCCGCGACGACACACCTTATGATCCAATCCGCAAAGGTCAGGTGAAATTTTTCAACGACGAAAAAGGCTACGGCTTTATCATCGATGCGGAAACAAAAGACAGCATTTTCGTGCACATCAACAATACCAAACACCAACTTCGCGAGAACGACAAAGTAATTTTTGAAGTTGAAATGGGGCCTAAAGGGCCTAATGCGGTGAATGTGAAATTGGAAGAGTAAGAGCATGTTGGGGCGCTTGGTGCCTTTATTTGAGCTCGTAGGTTTGAAAAAAACCTACGAGCTCTTTTTTTTCGATGGGCCGCTCATGCGTTGCACGTCCATGCAACGCTTGTTCAAAGTTATTCATGAAGGAGTAGCTATCTTGCAGCGCTTTTGGTTTTATGCCACTGAAGCGCTCACGCTCCATACCCTTGCAAAGCATATTTGATTGCCTTATCGACAGTTACATTGACAATAAAGTAGGTTTGGCCGACAACTTTTTAAGCCCCTCGCTGGCTACAGCACTGAAAGAAAACCTAAACAGCTTGTATGCTGAAAACCGGTTCAGCAAGGCAAAAATGGGCAATGATGCCCAACCCGTGCAAGATCAAAGGATGCGCGGCGACAAGATTCTCTGGCTCGACCGCGCCCACAACGATCCATTCGAAAACGATTTTTTCGACCTGATGGATAGCTTTGTCAAATACCTGAACAATACTTGCTACACCGGTATCACGGGGTATGAATTTCATTACACCCTGTATGAAAAAGGCAGTTTTTACAAAAGGCACCTGGACCAGTTTCGCAACAATAAAAGTCGCGCCTATTCTATGATTTTGTACCTGAATTCGGATTGGCAGGAAAAAGACGGGGGAGAATTGTGTGTTTTCCACCCCGACCATGTGCAAACCATTGCTCCGAACAACGGCAAATGCGTGTTTTTTAAAAGTAGTGAAATGGAACATGAGGTTTTGGAAACGAACAAGCCGCGCTTGAGCATAACAGGCTGGTTAAAAACTTAATATATGCTAAATTGTCAAGGCAGCTTCGGCTCGTTCAGCTCTATAACTGCAAACCCTTCATAACTTCATTGATACTTTGTTGTCTTTTACTTTTTGCAATTTTGCACCTTGCTTATTTGCTTTTTGCCCTTTTACTTTAAGAAACGATACATTCCATGCTCATTAACTGGTTCTTCATGTTCATTGCCCTCATCGCTGGCATGTTCATGCCCACGCAGGCGGCGGTAAATAACAAACTGGACTCTTACATTCACTCCCCAGTTTTATCCGCCCTTATCTCTTTTGTGGTCGGCGGCGTTGCACTCCTGGTCTATATCCTGGTAGCGGGAATTCCTTTGAACAGCATAACGGCGGCCAAAAACGCCCCCTGGATCTCTTGGACGGGTGGTTTGTACGGCGCTTTTTTTGTCACGGCTGTCGTCGTGCTGGTGCCGCGCCTGGGCGTTGCGCTTACCTTTAGCATTATCATTGCGGGACAGATGCTGGCCACCCTGCCAATCGACCATTATGGCTTTCTGGGCACTGCTGTCCGGGAAATAAGTGCTGCACGTATTCTGGGTGTTATCTTTGTCATCGTTGGGGTGGTACTTATTCGCAAATTTTGACGGAAAATTGTGGCACCGATTGGGGAGCGGAAAATTCCGATGAAGCAGTTGCTGCATGATAAGGCGCTGGAGGTGTTTCGGAAATGGGCGGAGAAGGGAGATAAGGTGGAGTATTAACGTTGATAGGGGGCGGGGCAGACATCTCGCAGGCTTTTTTTGATCGACGACCATCGAGATGTCTCAAAAAAGCACCCGTTGCTGCTTTTCGTTCGTGCATCTGCCCTAGGAGACAGCCCCAATTCCGCGTATACAGAGCCAACAAACAATAATCAGGCACTTCATTCAGTTTGTCCAAAAATAAATCTAATCCTCTCCAAATGAGTCAACTTCGAATCCTCAGCGTCACCTTCGACACCCACCTCGACCCCTGGGAACTGCCGCGCTTCCGCGGTGCCATCGCCCGAAAAGTAGGCCTGGAACACGAATGGTTCCACAACCACGACAATGAAACCGGCGGCTACCACCAACGCTATCCCCTGATACAATACAAGCTGAACCCTCATGACGGTATCAACCGACCCATGATGCTCTGCCTCGATCAAGGCGTGGAAGAAGCGCACCGTTTTTTCAGTCAGCCCGACTGGGGACTGCGCATCGGCGACAAAAACCACGAGATGCGCATCGCGCGCCTGCACGTGGAACAGCACCGGCTCGCCGTGCTTGAAAACCCCGTCCCCTACCGCATCCACAAATGGAAAGCCTTCAACCCGGAAAACTACGACGTGTTCCGGCCTATGATCGGCATCGCCGAGCAATGCGCGTTCCTGGAACGCCTGCTGGCCACGCATGTCATCGCCTTCGCCGGCGGTGTAGGCTGGGAAGTGCCCGAACGCTTTCAGGTCAAAATCACCGACCTGATCAAACGCGAGTGGGTAGACCAAAAAGGCATCAAAGTGCTGGCTTTTACCCTTGATTTTCAATGCAATGTGTCGCTGCCGAATTTTATTGGATTGGGCAAAGCGGCGAGTATGGGGTATGGGGTGCTGCGGCGACAGGCCAGGGAGCGGCGGTAAGCAAAGGAACGGCACTACGGCTGGTTCAATAAACAATGCCGTGATCGCTGCCTTACCCTGAGTTGTCTTGCTGTAGGCATCCGTCCACGTATAAGGCGCTGGACGTACAGATGCAGCTGTACGCTGGGTTTCTTTCCCTGGTGCCGTGTACTGTTGTTTCCAGTGTAATAACTCAGGTCAAGGTGGTTTTTCCAGCCTTGGCGTAAACACGCTAACCATTACGACATGACCGATTTATGAAACGTTCCTTTGTAAAAGCTGCGACGGGTTGTCGTTTTACCTCCTGGCATTTCGTTCGCTGCTTGAACTTCCCGAAAGTCTTCGAACTTTCGGGAAGTCGCGCTTGGTATTCGGGTGAACGCCGGGCGAACATCTACGGGGCGAACGTCATCGGGGCGCATGTTTATGGTGCGAACATCCATCTTCGGGGTTGTTTCAAAAGCCCCTTGGAGATAGAACTGGATCTATTGCATCCAAGAATCATTGGATTGAGCGGAGTGAGCATTTGTCAACTTTTTTTTCAAGTTGACAAATTTGGCTCGATGCCAAAAGATAGTTTGAATTGCTGTTTTCGGCAACCCTGGCAATTGGCT
>JBBRWA010000159.1:0-13557 GCA_038246345.1 Chitinophagales bacterium | reverse complement strand
CCCAAACCATTGGTGCGCCATCGCCCGCCAACAAAGAAGGATATGGCCAAACAGCCTTTTCCCCGCTTGGCGATAAAATGGTTCGCTACTACCCCGACAATGACATCCGGCTATACGAATTTGACAGGTCTACAGGATACTTTACCGACTACTCCACCTTCCAATTAAATGTCGGAAACACAATCGCATTTGATGGCGGCTGTGCCTTTTCGCCCAGCGGCCAATATTTGTACATAGCTGCCCTGACAAACATTTATCAGTTCGACATGACCGCTGCCGACATCAGTGCCACGCAAACGACCGTAGCTACTTGGGACGGCTTTGTCGACCCCATTGCGATAGCATTTTGGCACTGTCAGTTGGGCCCCGACTGCAAGATTTACAGCGTTGGCGGTGGCGACACCCGCTACTACCACATCATCCACAACCCCGACGAACAAGGTCTGGCTTGCAATGTGGAGCAACGGGGCTTGGTGCTTCCCACGCCCAGCGGTGCCAGCATCCCTTACTTCCCCAACTACCGCCTGGGGCCGATAGACAACCCGGGCTTGCCTTGCTCTCCCATCGTAGCGACGCAGCAGCCAGCGGTGGAAGTTCCGGTATGTAGCGTATGGCCCAATCCGGCAAGCGAGCAGCTTCACTTCGCGCTGTCAGAAGGCAATATCAAGCGCATTGTGCTCACGGATGCGTACGGGCGAGTTGTGCATGACCTGTATTTGTCGGGGGAGGGTGACAATTATACTTTGGCATTGGGAAATGTACCTGGTGGCGTGTACTTTTGGGTATTGGAGGGAAGAAATGGGGCGAAACATGCGGGGAAGGTTGTTGTGCAAAAATAGGTTTCATGGTTAAAGGGTTTCATGGTTAAAGGGTTTACGCGATTAGTTCGTATCATTGAAGTGGCATGAAACATATCCCACGATGTACCTTGACCGAAATTTCATCCTCGACCTTTTTGACACATTTTTGGTTTGGGGAGGATTGGTCGCCGCTAATGGAATTTTGCTGAGCTTGGCTGAAGGTTTATGATTGGGAAGCATCGCGTTGTACGTTTCTTGCGGGGGTCGGGGTCGGTTCGGGAGACTGGGAGACGGTGGGGGAACTCCACGCAAGGCGTAACACTATGTCGTATGAAACGACCTATTCCCTGCGGGAAACAAACTGGTCGCAACGCGAACTACCCGGTTCAACGAAGAGCTGCTGCCAGCGTCTGATTTTGCCGGATTCCAGGAGTTTATGAACAAGATTTTGGAGGCGGATGCGTTGCAGATTGGGTTTAAGTAGGGTATTTCCAGACTATAATCTGAAATTATGGATATAATTTCGGATTACAGTCTGGAAATACCCTATTTTTGTAAAAAAGCAACTTGCTATGATTATCCAAAGAAGTCTATTTGAGCTGGTAGAAAGCAAAATTGGTGAAGGGAAAGCCATTGTCATAATGGGGCCCAGGCAATCAGGAAAATCTACCCTTTTGCACTATTTGGCTCAAAAGACCGACCGAAAACATATTTTCCTAGATTGCGACGAACCTGATATCCGTCAACTGCTCTCAGATACTACATCTACGGCCTTAAAAAGTCTGATTGGAGGTGCAACGCTGATCCTTATTGATGAAGCCCAACGCGTGAAAAACATCGGGCTTACCCTTAAACTCTTCACCGATAAAATAAAGCACGTACAAGTTGTTGTTACAGGCTCTTCTGCTTTTGAACTTTCCAACGAGATAAACGAACCGCTTACCGGACGTAAATACGAATACCTGATGTTACCGCTTTCGACGACTGAAATGTCGAACCTTCACGGTACGTTGGAAGAAAAACGGCTGCTCGAAACCCGCTTGGTTTTTGGTATGTACCCTGAGATAGTGAACAAGCCTGGCCAAGAAATTGAACTCCTTAAAGGAATGGCAACAAGCTACTTATACAAGGACATTTTCACATTTCGAGACATTCGCAAACCAGAAATGATTGAGCAATTGCTCAAAGCACTGGCATTGCAGGTTGGCAGCGAGGTTTCTTTCCATGAATTGGCACAAACCGTCGGCGGCGATCAAGCTACGGTGCAACGCTATCTTGACCTTTTGGAGAAATCACTGGTTATTTTTCGACTACCTGCGTATAGCCGCAACCTGCGCAACGAACTGACCAAAAGCCGAAAGTTTTTTTTCTACGACAACGGCATACGCAATGCGATCCTGGGCAATTATTCCCTGTTGCCAGCGAGGACAGACGTCGGCAAACTATGGGAAAACTATCTTATCAGTGAACGTATGAAATGGCTTCAAGTGAATCGATCCTATACGCTTCGCTATTTTTGGCGCACAACAGAAGCCCGTGAAATTGATTATCTCGAAGAGTTTGATGGACAATTGTTGGCTTTCGAATTCAAGTGGTCGCCGGAAAGAAAAGCCTCATTCCCCAAAGCATTTTTAAATGCCTACCCTGAGGCCAAAACGAGCGTCATTCACCGGGATAATTACTTTGAGTTTTTAAATCCTTGAGTTTCCAGGTAAAGAACTGGAGTCGTTTCCTAAAAAAAGGAATCGTAGGTGTTGGTTGGCCGCGGTTTTTCATGGGCCCAGGGCGAGCTTTGACAACTTCTGAAAAAAAGTTGTCAAAGCAGTTCGTTGGCTTGGCTTGGCGGCGGAGTGAGCATTTGTCAACATTTTTTTCATGTTGACAAATTTGGGCGCATGTTCAAATCCTTTGCTCATACACCTGGGCCTTACAATAATTAGGAATAGCTCAAGCCCAAAAAAGAAGCGGGGCTGTCACAAGGTTTCAACACCTTGACGACAGCCCCGCTTATATTATCGAAATGCCCAAACGCTGGCGGTAATTATCAAATTATCAAATTACCCTCATTATCAAATTAAACATCTATCCGTGCGTATTTTGCATTCGCTTCAATAAACGCCCGCCGCGGTGGCACCTCATCGCCCATCAGCATGGAGAACATGCGATCAGCCTCTGCTGAATCATCGATGGTCGCCATTTTCAGGATGCGCCTGGCTGGGTCCATGGTGGTTTCCCAGAGCTGCTCGGCGTTCATTTCACCGAGACCCTTGTAGCGCTGTACTTTCACGGAATCGTCGTCTTCTTTGCCGCCAGAGAATTCCAGTTGGGCTTCTTTGCGTTGTGCGTCGTTCCAGCAATAGCGCTGGTTTTTGCCTTTTTTCACCAAATATAGTGGTGGCTGGGCGATGTAGATGTGACCATTGACAATCAGCTCGCGCATGTAGCGGAAGAAAAAGGTCAGGATCAGGGTGGTGATGTGCGAACCGTCGATGTCGGCGTCGCACATGATGACTACCTTGTGGTAGCGGAGTTTTTCGATGTTCAGGATGCGGTGGCCTTCCTCGTTTTCAGAGATGCTGACCCCCAGCGCAGTGAACATGTTCTTGATCTCCTCGTTTTCGTAAATCTTGTGCTCCAGCGCTTTTTCTACGTTCAGGATTTTACCCCGCAGCGGGAGAATGGCCTGGGTGTGGCGGTCGCGGCCCTGCTTGGCGGTACCACCAGCCGAGTCGCCCTCGACGAGGAATATCTCGCTGTCTTCCGGTTTGCGGCTGGCGCAGTCGGCCAGTTTGCCGGGAAGTCCGCTGCCGGTGAGCACACCTTTGCGCTGCACCATTTCGCGGGCTTTGCGGGCGGCATTGCGAGCGGTGGCGGCAAGCACCACTTTTTCAATGATGCGGCGTGCCGGGTTGGGGTTTTCTTCCAAAAACTGTTTCAGCGCATCGCCGACGCAGCGGGACACAATGCCCGTCACTTCGGAGTTGCCGAGCTCGCCTTTGGTTTGGCCCTTGAACTGTGGCTCTTGTACTTTTACGGAAATAATGGCCGTGAGGCCCTCCATAAAGTCTTCTCCAGAGATCGGGAAGGTAATTTTTTTGAAAAAGTTACCGTCTTCACCGTATTTCTTGAATTCGCGTGTCAAAGCACGGCGGAAACCGTTCACGTGCGTGCCGCCATCGCGGGTGCTGATGTTGTTGACAAAGGAAATCAGGTTCTCAGAGTAGGAGGTATTGTACATCAGCGCCACCTCCACATCCACACTTTCTTCATTGGTATGGATATAGATTGGGGTTTCGATGAGATGTTGTTTTGATTCATCAATCCAAAGCACAAATTCTTGCAAGCCGCCTTCAGAGTAGAATAGTTCGGTTTTGAAACCATCTTCGTCTTTCTCGCGTTCGTCGATCAGGGAAAGGCGCAGGCCTTTGTTCAGGAACGACAGCTCGCGCAAACGGTGCGCCAGTACGTCGAACTTATAGTGGTCTGTTTCAAAAATCTCGGGATCGGGCAGGAAGTTGATCAGGGTTCCACGGTCATTGGTCGTGCCGATTTCGCGGACATCGTATTGTGGTTTTCCTTGTTTGTATTCTTGCTCGAATATTTTGCCTTCGCGGTGTACTTCAGCGCGGAGGTGGATGGAGAGGGCGTTCACACAAGAAACACCCACACCGTGCAAACCGCCGGAAACTTTGTAGGAGTCTTTGTCAAACTTGCCACCGGCGTGCAAAACGGTCATAACAACCTCAAGCGCCGATTTTTTGAGCTTTTCGTGCATCCCGGTGGGGATACCACGACCGTTATCGCGAACGGTGATAGAGTTGTTGGGGTGAATCACGACCCAAATATCGGAGCAATATCCGGCAAGGTGTTCGTCGATGGAGTTGTCTACAACCTCCCAAACAAGGTGGTGCAGGCCTTTGGTATCGGTGCTACCGATGTACATGCCGGGCCGTTTGCGCACGGCTTCCAACCCTTCCAGGGCGGTAATACTACTGGCTCCGTAATCGCTGGTATCGGGGCGTTTTTCTTGTTCTTCCACAGGTATCTATTCGTCGTTTGTAAAAAGAGTGCAAAGTTACGGAAAATCGCCCTCTTTTTGTAGACTTTTTTCATCTATTTACCGCATTAAAATGGAAAAAATACCGGGATCAGCAGGCTCGCGATAATCCAGAAAATAAGATTCAAAGGAACACCAACCCTGAAGAAATCTTTAAAGGTATAATTGCCTGCTGCGTACACCATGGTGTTGGTTTGATAGCCAATGGGTGTCATAAAGCTGGCGGAGGCGGCGAAGGTAATGGCCATCAAAAAAGGCTTGGGCGATACACCCATGGTGGTGGCCATGGAAATCACAATGGGCGCGAGCAGCACCACCGTTGCATTGTTGGCCATGATTTCTGTCAGTATCGTTGTCAACAAATACACAGCGCTCAAAACGATAATGGGGCCAAAAGCGCCGCCGAGGTTCACGATCTGGCTGGCTAACAATTGAGATGCCCCGGTTTTTTCAAGCGCAACGCCCAGGCTCAAGGATCCCACCAACACAAAAATTACTTTCCAGTTGATACTTTTATAAGCATCTTCAGGAGTGATTACCTGGGTTAAGATCAGGGCCAAGCATCCGGCCAGTGCAGCGGTGATAATGGGTACCACATTAAGCGATGCCAACAATATGACCGACCCTACCGTCAGCATAGCCACAGTAGCGTTCTTTATTGAAAAATTGCTGTAGTCGGTATGATTGATGATAAACAAGCCTGGAAAATTTTTGTGCATCGTTTTCGACTTGTCCTTGCTAGATGCCAGTAAAAGACAATCGCCAGAGGCAAGTTTCCAGTCTCCGATCATTTTGCTGTGCAACCCTTTTCTGCTGCGCGCGCCGAGCAGCACGGCACCAAAACTCTCCTCAAAATCAATATCATTCACTTTCATCCCGGTGAAATCTGAATTGGGCAGCACCACTACTTCGTGCAAGATCAAGCCGCCCAGGTTGCCTATGGGCATCTCTTTTTCAAGCAGTGGCTGAATAACGATTTTATTCCTGCTTTTAAGTTTTCGAATCTTGTCCACATTGCCCTTCACTTTCAGGATATCATTTTCCTCTAAAATAAAATCTTCTGGCGGCAAAAAGAACCTGTTATTGCCGCGTTTCACTTGAAAAATCTCCAAGTGCAGGTCAGCGACCAAAGGACTTTTTTTGATTGTTTTCCCAATAGATGGCGCGCCTTGTTGCAGGATTACGTTGGTAATGTATTCCCCAAGATGGTATTTATCTTCAAATACATCGCCAGCTTCGTGGTTGGGCAGCAATTTTAATATGGCAAATATCAGGTAAACAAAGCCTACAACGAGGAATACCGAGCCCATTTTGGTCATTTCAAACATGGAAAAAGCACCCAGCCCCGCAGACTTGGAATAGTCGCTGACCAAAATGTTGGTGGAGGTGCCAATAAGCGTACATACTCCGCCAAACATGGACGCGAAAGAAAGAGGAATCAACAGCTTTTCTGGACTGATCTTTATCGCTTTAGAACAACTCAACACCACGGGGATAAAAAGTGCAACCACTGGCGTGTTGTTGATAAATGCCGACAAAAAGGAAACGGAAATGAGCATGGAAATAGCACCAAGCCAGAAGTTTCGGAGAAACAACTTTTCTAACAATGCCGTGACAGGGTTCAACACGCCGCTTTTTTCAATACCGGCACTCAATACAAACATGGAAGCTACCGTCACCACAGCCGTATTGCTTAAGCCCGAAAGCCCTTCTTGCGGACTCAATATCCCGCTGAGTATCAAGCTGCCCAAAATGAGCATGGCCGTCACATCAATTGACACGTATTCCGTGGCAAACAATATGATCGCGCCAAGCAAAATGCACAGGGTGATGATAATATCTACGCTCATCAAGTTTAGTTTTACCTAATTGGTTAGAACGGGTAAATATAGGTCAGTAGTGGTGGAATTCCGAAGTAGCGCCTGGCCAATGTCTTGCATTTTCATGACGCAACATAGGAAAACCTGGCAAATAAATCTATTGCAATGCCTGAGCAGCCTGTACTAACGCCTCGGGCAAGGACTTACCCAATCCGGCCCCTCGGTACAGATATTTCCTTGATCAGCACCAAACTTGAATAATGTTACTTGCCAGGCAATTAGGTATTGGCCGAAGTCCCAAACATACTCGTAGTTAAAACGCAATTTATTGCGACTAATCTGGTTTAGATTTAGGAACTTTGTCTTAAATAAAAACACTACACACCACGATGAAAAAACTATCCCTTTGTCTGCTCCTTTCTACATTTTCAATAGCTGTCGGTGCACAAGAGTGCGCAGAAATGTTCGATTACCTCAAAGTAGGTGTCACCCTGGAATACTCAAACTTCAACAAAAAAGGCAAGCTTGAATCTGTTAATACCCAAAATGTCACCCAGGTTGGTCATTCGGGCGACACGCTTGTGGCCACCTTTGCCATGACGACCACAAATGAAAAAGGAAAGGAGCTGTTCAAGAGCACCTTTCCCATGAAATGCCATGCCGGCACCGTATTTATGGACATGAGCTCCATGGTGCCACAGCAACAAAACTCCCCTGATATGCAAGTGGCCGTTACAAGCACCGATCAGGTATTCCCAGCCAACATGAAAGTGGGCCAAACCCTGCCCGATGCCGAAATGGATATGAAAATGAGCATGGGTGGGCTCCAGTTGATGAACACCCATTACAGCATGAAAAACAGAAAAGTGGAAGCGGAGGAAACCATTACAACCGCCGCTGGCACCTATAAGTGCCTGAAAATCAGCTACGATTTTGAATTCAAACTGATGGGCACCAGAACAAACCACACAGAGTATTGGTATTCACCTTCGGTGGGTATGGTCAAGTCAATCAATTATGATAAAAAAGGGAATGAGGAAAGCCGGATGGAGTTGACAAAGGTGGTAAAATGAGCGACCCCTTTATCCTGGAAATCTATTCGATGATTAGAATGATTTCCAGGAATGCAGGTCAACACTGGTTCCTTCTTGGCTTCAGTCTGGTCGACTATTATCCAAAAAGGGCAACACAGGGCACAGGTCATTGGATCTTTCAAAAACATTTGCGCTATTTGGTTCTGCCTGATGTGGGCGAGTCTCTAAGGACACGCATCAGCACAATAGCGCAAAAAAGCTATACCATAGAGTAAAGGATTGTTTTCATGTGGTTTCGGTACAGCGAATAAAAGGGCTGGACAAGCGCCAAGACACAATATTAATATGTTACTTGGCAAAGGTGGGACAAATTCTATATATATTTAAGGGTATTTTTACCTATTTTGAAATTAGGGGAAAAATACCTGCTGGGGGTCAGATAGCCACGGGTACGTCCTCGTGCTTTTTCTCAATTTGGGGAATTTTCGCAACAAAAGCCGCCACATGCGCAGGACAATCATTCCCATAAGGTGTTATCAAAATTTTCAGTGAATCCTTTTTCTTTCGATGCCACTTCGCGGTTGATGAGCGGCGACATAAAGTGCATCCCTTTGTCTAGATCGTTCTTTTTCATGGTACTATTTTTATACGGTGAACAAGATACGCAAAAAGAACGTGCCAGGGCCTGAAATTGTTGGGAATCTAAAATCTTCACAATCACTTTGCAGGGCAGTATTAGCCGAGTTTCACCAAGTCCCGCAATTCTGTATCTGTCAGCTCCCCCACCCATTTCTCACCCGAGGAAACAGCCAAATTTGCCAGCTCTTTTTTCGATTGCAACATCTGGTCTATTTTCTCCTCAAATGAACCCTGAGTAATAAAGCGGTGTACCTGCACATTGCGCTTTTGCCCAATCCGGAAAGCGCGGTCGGTGGCCTGGGCCTCTACCGCCGGGTTCCACCACAAGTCGTAATGGATCACATTGGAAGCAGCGGTAAGGTTGAGGCCAGTGCCGCCAGCTTTCAGGGACAAAAGCAAAATTTTCGCCGTGCGTTGGTTTTGAAAAGCCTCCACCATATTGTCGCGCTCCTTTCGGGAAACGCCGCCATGAAGAAATGCCGCGTCCACACCAAGTTGTTCCCGCAACAGCGGCACAATCAAGTCACCCATTTCACGGTATTGGGTGAAGATCAGCGCTTTTTCGCCGTTTTCCAGGATCTGAGCCAAGAGGTCGAGCAAGAGCCGGGTTTTACCCGATAAAGCCGGGTCTGCAGGTGTTTTTTTCAAAAAATGCGCCGGGTGGTTGCACACTTGTTTTAGTGCGGTGAGCATTTTCAGTACCAGGCCCTGGCGCTTGATGTCGCCCTTATTTTCATCGGAAATAGCGCGCAGCGATTCATCCACAACATTTTGGTAAAGCGCCGCCTGTTCTGGCGTAAAGCTGCAAAATTGGTTCGTTTCGACCTTGTCCGGCAAATCGCTGATGATGCTTTTGTCGGTTTTCACGCGGCGCAGCAGGAAGGGCGCGGTGCTGCGTTGGAATTTCTCAAGGGCGGCATGGTTGCGTTCCAGCTCTATTGGTTTGGCGTATTCCTCGGTAAATTCTTTCAAGGTGCCGAGGTAGCCCCGGTTGGCAAATTCAAAGATGGAGAAATACTCGCTCATGCGGTTTTCTACTGGCGTGCCCGTCATGGCGATCCGCACGGGCGCTTTGAGTTTTTTGATGGCTTTGGTCTGGGCCGTTTCCATATTTTTGATGTTTTGCGCCTCATCAATGATGGCAACAACCCATTCCTTTTTTTGAAATTCCCCGGTTTCGGAGCGCACCACGCCATAAGTGGTGATGAGCAGATCGGCGTCTGCCAGCTGAGCCAAACTGCGCCCTGGCCCGTGGTACACGTGGGCGCGCAAGCTCGGCGCGAAGCGGGCAATTTCTTTAGACCAGTTGGTGAGCAGGGTGGTCGGCACCACCACCAATGCTTTGGCATCGCCAGCCAGTGCACCATCTTCTTTCAGGCGCAGCAGGGTGGCGATGACTTGCACGGTTTTGCCGAGGCCCATATCATCGGCAATCAGGCTGCCAAAACCAAGGCGGGTGTTTTTGTACAGCCATTCAAAGCCGCGCAATTGATAAGGGCGCAGCGTAGCTTGTAGCCCGGCGGGCAGCGGCACGGCATCGGGGCGCAACAGCTCGGCCATCAGCGCTTTGGCCGATTCGTCCATGCGTACAGGCGTGCCCTGATACTCGCCCGCTAGAGCAATTTGCAAGAGTTTTAGTCCGCTTGGCGCTGGCGTGTTTTCAATTTTATGGAGCAATGCTGCTATTTCTTTGTCATCAACGAATGCGTAGCCATCGGCTAGTCGGACGATGCCGCGCATATTTTTCACCAATTTCAAAAAGGCTTCCGGCGACAGTATTTCGTCTCCGAGCGCAATTTGCCAATTAAAGTCGATCATGTTGGCGAAAGACAACAGGCCAGCACTGGCCACCTTGCCCTTGTTCTGTGCGCTGAGGGACATAGAAGATGCAGGGCGGAGGAGCTTTTGCAGGGCTTTGGGCAATAGTACCCTAATACCGAACAGTCGGATAACAGGCAAGGCATTAAAAAACACCGACACAAAACTTTTGCTGTCGAACAACATTTTTGACACGCCTTTGGAGGCGATCAGGTCGTTCAAAGGCGGGAAAAACTCCGCCACCATGCTCAGGTCGCGCAGGGCATCAAGCCGCAAGCGGGCGTGTTTTTTATTGGAAAATATTTTTTCCAGCGGTACGGGCGCTTGAAACGAAGCCGTTTTGTCCTCAATGCTAACGCCAACCTCAAAGTAGCCGTCGTCTTCGCTGACTTCAAACACGGGCACAAAATCTTTCTCCGCGATAAAAAACCGGTTCAGCCAAAGCTGAATGCTTTTGGGGTATTCCCGGTTTTCAAAACGATCGAAAACTGCGCGGTTCCCGGAGAAAAACCAGCGGGGCAATTCATCTGTCAAGGCTGTTTTGCCGACAAATTCCTGCGCAAAATGCTTGAAAAATACAGCGATGAGTGTCGGCAAATAGTCGGATTCCAGCGGTTCGCGCTCCGTTTCATTGTCGAGGTAAGCGAGCATGCCAGGTGCAATCAATGCGCTGGCCTGCGTGCACAGCGCCCGCACTTCCGCATTCAGCAGCGCAGGCACAAAACGCAGGAAATACACATTTCCGCTGCTGCGCAACAACTGTGGCACGAACGCCCCTTTGCGCGCCAGCATTTCGGCGAGGCGAAATGCCAAGTGGATCGACCTTAAATGGGAAGCAGCCAGCGCCACTTGCGCGGCAGGCAGGGAATCGAGAAATTCGGCAAGTTCGGCGATAGATTCAAAATCCAGCACCGAATTGTCCTGAGCATCTAGCAGCGAGCACCCGGCGAACGCGGCATCCACGGCATCGAGCAGCAACAGGACTTTTTCGGTGCTTTGCAGTGCATGGGTATTTTCAAGGGTCAATTCCTGCGCGAGCGTGCTGGTGCCGCCAAGCCCAGCGGCAATGTTTTTATACGCGATGCCCAGGTTTTTCTTGAAATCGCCTTCGGGGTAAAACACGGGTTTATCGCTCAACAAACGCAGCAGGTTTTCACGGCAATCGGGGATGCTGGAAAAATCGAGGGCAGCAAATTGCTGTTCGTCAAAAGTGAACGCGCTGTTCTCTTTACCAACAGCCTGTTGCAGCTCGGCTATCCCCACAATCGGCACCGACTCTCCGCCAGCATCCGTATAGCCGCTTTCCTGCAAAGCCGCCACGAGGTCGAACTGGTGCAAATCAAACACCACGAAGGGATTTTTGTCTATTTCATTGGCCACGAGGAACAATACGGCTGCCATGTGTTTGCAAGGCACCGCCCAGTCGGGACAGGAGCAGGAGCCGCTAAGATCGTCCCAGCTGCGGGGGAAAATATGGATGCCTTCTGCGACACAAGCTTGATTCAGTTCTGGCGGCAGTTCGCGGTTGAGCAGCTTGGAGAGGAAGAGCGGGTTGTCGGTGACCACGCGCAGCAGGCGCTCGCGGGTTTGTTCTCCAAATGCTGGTACGGTGATTTCCACGCGATAGGGCCGTGGGCTGGAGCCGATCACCTTTGCGGTGATGCTGTTACCGTCCATGTTGAGGTCCTGGGCCAAGCCTTTGTTGGCGTAGGTTTTCCCGCGCGGGAGGCGGTTGGAGTAGTCAATGTCGCTCAAGGACTGCAGCCATTGTTTGCCCCACCAGGTAGCGCCGTAGGATTTTCGGGTGGCGCCAGGGGCTGCTTTGGGGGCTTTTCGTTTGTTGTAGTACCAATCCATGGGCTAAGTGTTGTGGGAAAATTTTGATGGCGTTATTTTCTTTAAAAAATTGACGATTGATGATTACATGATTGACGATTGTTGAAGTACCGCCTGGCTTGGCATTTGTGGCCAAACAAGGCTGGAATCTTCTCTCGTGCTTCGGTTTTTCGCTTAATACGCAACATCAACGCAACGCCAACTTCGTAAATCGTCAATCATGTAATCAGCAATCGTCAATCAAAAACAGTAATCAGCAATTCTAAGCGCTAGTGGGCCGTCAAGTCAGTTTCGACGGGTGAATTAACACCTATTTGAGCAAAGGATCTGAACATGCTCCCAAATTTGTCAACATAAAAAAAATGTTGACAAATTCTCACTCCGCCGCCAGGCCAAGCAACCGAACAGCTTTGACAACTTTTTTTTGAAGTTGCCAAAGCTGTTCTTTTACTTAGGGCAATTCCGAAAAGTCTTTTTGCACAATATTCAAGAATTTTTGATACTGTGTATAGCCTGGGGCATCCCGGACTAGTTCTTTCCAGAGGGTTTCAGCTTGTTGGAGATATGTTATGGCTTTGTTCTGATCGTGTAGGTTGATTTTGTTGAATTCTCCTAATTTAAAATAAGAAACGGCCAATCCGTTTTTGAAAGCCACATTTTGCGGATAGTCTGCATACAGTTCTTTTTCCAATTTATGGTTCTGTTCAAAATAGGTCAAAGCCTGATCCAAATTTCCCAATGCGTTGTGCGTATTGCCAAGTTTTTCAAAGGAAATCGCCAATCCTTCTTTGAAGGTCACATTTTGGGGATAGGATGAGCATAGTTCTTTCGATAATTTGGTATCCAGTTCAAAAAAGCTCAAAGCTTTATCTAAATTTCCCAGATAGCTGTGTGTTTCGCCGAGTTTTTCGTAGGCAATTGCCAATCCTTCTTTAAAGGTCACATTTTGGGGATTGTCCATATAGAGTTCTTCAAACAGACTTGACATAATATTGAAGAATTCCAATGCATGGCTCAACTCGCCAAGATCAGAATATATCATTCCAAGAAATTGATTTGCCCAGCAATAATTTAGTTTGAATTCTTCATTTTGAGGATAAGATTCGTGCAGTTCTTTTGCTAGCTGACGATTCTGTTCAAAAAAGGTCAAAGCCTGGTCCAAATTGCCTAGTGCGAAGTGCGTCTCGCCAAGTTTGGAGTACGAAATTGCCAATACATTTTTGAAATTCGTATTCTGTGGATTTGACTGATATAGTTCATCTCTTAATCGAGAACCTTCCTCAAAAGAAGTTAAAGCCTTGTTCAAATTGCCCAATCTTAAGTTTACTTGTCCAATACGTTCCAAGCTTACACTCTTATCGTAATGATCTGTTTCATGCTCATAAAAAGCAAGCGCTTTTTCAAAGCAATTTAGTGCCGCTTCTAATTGGCCTATAGTTGATAAAACATCCCCTCTTTCAAGCCAAATTTTTCCAGCATCATCCGCGCTTTGTTTTTCCCAAGCATCTAGTATTGATAATGCCTGATTGTATTCCCCAGCCGCTTTTGCCGCT
>JBBRWA010000158.1:0-13741 GCA_038246345.1 Chitinophagales bacterium | reverse complement strand
CAGTGGTTCTAAAATCATCATTACGGACGGCATCTTTAGCATGGAAGGCGATATTGCCGACCTACCTGGCATCACACGACTTGCCGAAAAATACGATGCTACCATTATTGTTGACGATGCACATGCGGTAGGGGTAATTGGCAGCAACGGCAGGGGAACGGGTGATCACTTTGGCCTGCAGCATAAAATGGACATGATTGTCGGCACCTTCTCCAAATCACTGGCTTCGCTGGGTGGTTTTGTCGCTGCTGACCGCGACATGATCAATTACTTGAAGCACAACTCAAGGGCCCTGATCTTCAGCGCCAGCATGACGCCTGCGTCAGCGGCCAGCGCTTTGGCCGCCTTGGAAATAATCCGCCAGGAGCCTGAACGCATCGATAAACTTTGGAAAAACACCCACTATGCCATGGCAAAGTTGAAAAGTGCTGGCTTTGAACTAGGCCATACACAATCGCCAATTCTTCCCATCTACCTTCGTGACGACCTAAAAACCTTCCAATTTGCCCGTATGATGGCCGAGGATGGCGTTTTTGTCAACCCAGTTGTGTCTCCTGCAGTCAGAAGCAGCGATTCTCTTATTCGGTTCTCCCTGATGGCGACACACTCATTTGAACAAATTGACCGGGCAGTAGAGATTATGCACCACAACATGCAATTACTCGAGCAAGTGGAATTTTCCGCTGTCTAAGCTTGTAAAACCAACCACCTTACGAATATGTACGATGCCGTAGTGCGAAGCCCTGGTAACACAATACCCATAAAAATCGAAAAAGTGGAAGGCACGCGAGCCTTAAAACAGTTTATTGACTTCCCACACGACCTTTTTGCGGGCGATCCGAACTATGTGCCAGAGCTTTTCATGGCACAGGAAGCGTTGCTGAACCCAAAGAAAAGTCCGTTTTTTTTGCATTCCACTGCGGAATACTATGTAGCGCGTTCTCCGGAAGGGAAGATTCAGGGGCGCATTGCAGCCATTTTAAACAACAATTACAATGACTTTACAGGAGAAAAAGCTGGTTTTTTTGGTTTTTTTGACGTAATCAATGACTACAATGTCGCCAAAACCCTGCTTGACACTGCTTCGGATTGGTTGCGGGAAAAAGGCCTCACCAGGGTATTGGGACCTGCGAATTTCTCCACCAACGAAACCTGTGGTATACTCATCGAAAATTTTGACGAACCCCCATTTATTCTAACCACCTATAATTATCCTTACTACGCAGATTTCCTTGAACGCTACGGGTTTGTGAAAAACACGGACCTGCTCAGCTATGACCTTAAGGAAGGAAGTATATCGCAAAAAATCCAGGATTTTGCGGTGCACCTGGAAAATCGCCTGGCACGAAACGGCATCACGATCCGCACAATCAACATGAAGCAGTTCGACCAGGAAGTAGAGCGTTTCCTGCCCGTGTACAATGCTTCCTGGAATAAAAACCTGGGCTTTGTGCCCATGACCGAAGCCGAAATACGACAAATGGGCAAAGACCTGAAAATGGGCCTGGATCCCGATTTTGTATTTTTTGCAGAAAAAGAAGGAAAAACCATCGGAATGGCGCTGTCGGTGCCCAACTTAAACGAGGTATTCATAAAAATACCGCGTGGCCGTTTGTTCCCAACGGGATTGTTCAAATTCCTGTTTGGAAAAAAGTCCGTCAAATCCGTCCGAGTTGTAGCACTGGGCGTATTACCGGAATACCGTAAAACTGGCTTGGATGCCTGCTTTTACGTGCGCACCTACCAAACAGCGATGCGCAAAAACATCCCCCGGGGGGAAGCTTCCTGGATTTTGGAAGACAATGACATGATGAACCGGGCCCTCCTGCAAATCGGCGGAAAAGTATTCCGGAAACATCGCATTTACGAAAAACAGCTTTGAACAATGGCGCGCATCCTCATTACCGGTGCAAGTGGTTTTATTGGCGGCTTCATCGTGGCCCAGGCACTGTGTGATGGCCATGAGGTGACGGTTGCGGTACGCGCCAACAGCGACAGATCGCGGCTGGGTGACCCTAAAATAAAGTTCCTGGAGTTGTCGCTCGCATCCACAGAAAAAATGTCCGTGCAGCTTCAAAAAGCCGGACGTTTTGATTGGGTTATTCACAATGCCGGGGTTACGAAAACCTTGTCGAAGACCGGATACCGGGAAGGCAATACCGAAAACACCATAAGGCTGACAAAGGCTTTGCAAGAAAGCAATCTTCTGCCATACAAGTTTTTATTTGTCAGCAGTTTAGCGGCGTTGGGTACTGCTGAAATGGGAAGTCCAATGGTTCATGCCAAACAATTGCCCAAACCCATCACCCCTTATGGCGAAAGCAAGTATCAGGCAGAGCAATATCTCGAATCTTTGGGAGAAGATTTCCCCTGGGTTGTGGTGCAACCGACAGCGGTGTACGGCCCGTGGGAGCGCGACATCCTGACATATATCCGTATGGCCAACATGGGCGTAGAAATAAGGATTGGTTCGCACCTGCAAAAGCTGAGTTTCGTACATGCTGCTGATGTAGCCAAAGCAATTTTTTTGGCGCTTGAAAATCCAAAAGCCATCCACCGCAAGTATATCATTTCCGACGGAAAGGAATACAACACGGAAGACCTCAGCACCGCTGTCAAAACGGCCCTGGGTGGCAAAAAAACGCTTAAAATCAAACTCCCAATAGGTTTGGTGCGGCAAGTGGCCGGAATAGCAGAATTAATAGGTCGCTGGCAAAACAAGCCCTCACCGCTAAGCCGCGACAAAATACCCGAACTGGCCGCGGAAAACTGGCATTGTGATGCACGCCCCTTGCAGCATGAATTGAATTTTAAACCCTCGTTCGATTTGTACCAAGGCATGGAAAACACCATTTCCTGGTACAAAAAACAGGGTTGGTTATAATTACAAACTATAAAAACAGCTGGAAGAAAAGCCGGCAAAAACGATTTACACCTTGAATATGAATTGCCTTTTAGCGAGAACCAACCTTCGGAATAAGTTGGTTTTGCTTTACTTGACCTTTAGCACAGCGGTTTTTTCTTCAATAAAGTGCCCTTGCTGCGCCGCCTCAAATGGCGTGAAGTGCTTAGTTTTAAAGGACTTTATGGTGGATTGGATACAAAAAACCGCCCCAGCAATACCAATGGCCTGCTGCGTTTTCCGGTAGATAACGATGGCCGCACCGTCACCCATACCCTGGAAGGCAAACCGTATATTGAAGCCAGGGTTGGCATCGCCAATATTTTCAAACTATTCCGGGTGGACTATGTTCGAAGGATAACATACACCGACCTGCCTGGCATAAGCAAATGGGGCATTCGCGCCCGATTCAAACTGGATTTCTAAGCGACAATCGAATTAACACATGAAAAAACTGCCTTTATTGCTGCTATTTGGGCTTTTCAGCAATTTGCTGCTGGCCCAATTCAATTATCCCGTGCCGCCGGATAATGCACCCCGCCTGTTCTACATCCAGCGTACCAACAGCCCCAATACCGTGGTGTATGACGCCAATATTGGTGCCGATGGGCTGTTCAATAAGGACAAACCCATCAATATTTATTGGGTACGCTATTCAGAACATGGGCAAATACAGGATTTGAATTACCTTCAACGCACCCTGGCTTATGGCGTAAAAGCCAACCCGATAGGCAATATGAATGAGTATATCTTTCACCTTGTTTCCTATTCCAAGCGGAATTTCAGGTTGAAAAAGGATAACAATGGTCGACCTGTCGTATCCCTCACGCTCAATGGAAAAGAAGCTTACTTGAAAAGGATTTTTGTTGAGCTTGACCCTGGTTTTTTGGGCATCACACCCAATATTCATTATGTGGAAATTTATGGAGTGGATGCCAAAACGGGGGGGGGCGCGTATGAGAGGTTTGTGCCTTAAGAGCTTCCGACAATCAACCCTTACAACACATTAGCCAGTTGCTCTTTGATTTTCTCCAATTCATCTTTCATTTGCACCACTACCCGTTGAATATCCGAGTCGTAGGCCTTGGCCCCAAGCGTATTAATTTCGCGACCAATTTCTTGCGAGATAAAGTTGAGGGTTCGGCCAATGGCGTCCTCTTTTTTGTCCATCTGTTCCAGAAAATATTTGCAGTGCTGCTCCAATCGGCTTTTTTCTTCCGACATGTCCATTTTTTCCAGGTAAAACAGCACCTCTTGTTCAAACCGATTTTGGTCCAAATTGTCTTTGCCCATCAGTTCGTCAAAATTATTGCGCATGCGCTCCCGCATCCGCACGAAACGCTCAGCCTCAAAAGGCCCCACCTCAAGCAACAACGACTGAATATTGCCAATGCGCAACCGTAAATCGGCTTCCACAACTACACCTTCCTGGCGGCGAAATGCTTTGAGTAGCCCAAGGGAAGTGTTCAGTACCTGGCAAACTACTGTCCATTCGTCATCGTCCATTTCGCCGGAAGGCGTAGCCACCACGTTCGGAATGCGCAACAAAGCGGTGAGCATGTCAGCACTCGGAATGCCTAATTCCTGGGTAAGTCTGCTTAGCTCCCGATGGTAACCCCGAAACAGTGGTTCGTTTAAGCTCACGTTGGCCGCCCCATCGGAATTTTGCACCTCAATGAGCAGGTCAATTTTTCCCCGCTCCGCATGGTCTGTCACCTGCTTGCGCAGTTCCACTTCTTTTTCCCGGTAATCGCCCGGTAGCCGAAGTTTAACATCTGTAACTTTTGAATTCAGCGCTCTGACCTCCACGGTGATTGTTTTTTCACCGAAGCTACCCTGGGTCCGCCCATAACCTGTCATTGAAAGAAGCATACTAATTTTCTTTTATTACTTTGATTAACTCAAACCTGCTCTAAAGCGGCGACAAAGGTAGAAAAACCGGGTTGTCAAATACTATGTGTAATTTTTTTTGCAAGATTGTTTGTAAAGTGTTGAATAAGAGCGAGTTTGCAGCGCGAAATTGAAACTGATAAATTTAAGCCCTGTAGATTGATACTATTCGTGCTTTTTTTTAACTAAAGACTTGGTGGGGCCAAAAAATGTGCGAACTTTGCCCCTCGTTTTGAAGAAACACACCTATTTTTCTATAATTCATTCAAAATCAACGACATAAAACATGAGAAAGGCTGACCTTGTGAATGCTATTTCCGAAAAGACCGGCATTGCCAAAGTTGATGTACTGGTAGCGCTAGAAGAACTTTTCAAGGAAATCAAGTCTACGATGACAGGTGGCGAAAACGTTTATATCCGCGGATTCGGTTCCTTTGTGATTAAAAAACGCGCCACGAAAGTGGGACGTAACATCAAAAAGGGCAAGTCAATTGTTATACCGGAACACTACATTCCTTCGTTCAAGCCTGCAAAAGTGTTCAACGAACAGGTAAAAACGAGCGTGCATTCACTTCCTGACGACAAAGGGGACGATTAATCCCCGAACGAATTCCTGTCCAGCCTTCATATTTTTTTAATACCCCAATTGGCCAAAGATTGACCGACGATGAATAAAGCGCAAATTTGGGCTCTTTTTATAACACTAGCCTTGTTTCTTGGCCTATATTTTGGATTTGATACACACCCAAGCAAGCATAAGACGATCGAACAGTCGCGTGCCATACAAGGTGAGCAAACCAGTTTCGAAACATTGCAGGAAAATGCTATCGCGGCCTTGCAGGGAGAACAAAAAAATATTTTGAGTGCACTGGAAGTAAAACTTGAAGCTGCAACAAATGATGCCGAAAAAGTGTTAGTGTTGAAGAAGTTGTCTGCTTTTTGGTATAATTCAAAGCAATTGCCCGTTTCTGGAGGCTTTGCAGAGCAGGTGGCCAACCTTGAAAACGCCGACTCTTCGTGGTCGGTTGCTGGTGGCACTTTCTTCACCGCATTGGTTGAAGCACAAGATCCCGTTATACGCGACTATTGCGCCAAACACGCAGTAGCAGCATTTGAAAATGCCGCCTCACTGGCACCGGAAAGAGTAGAACACCGGGTCAATTTGGCATTGGTTTGGGCAGAAAACCCAAAACCAGACAATCCCATGCAGGCAGTTATGATGCTGCGTGATTTAGAAAAACAACACCCGGAGAATCCATCCGTGTACAATGCCTTGGGTCGACTGGCCATCAAAACCGGTCAATGGCAAAAGGCAGTAGAACGTTTGGAAAAGTCCTGGAGCCTTAATAAAAACAACCCGAATACCCCTTGCCTGTTGGCGCGTGCCTACGATGGCTTGGGAAATAGTACTAAAGCAAACGAGTTTTCTGCCCTTTGTAAAGGTCAGTAAAGCTTATAACTCATAACATTCATAACTTTCAGCGCGATATGCCTTGCGGAAAAAAACGTAAAAGACACAAAATAGCCACTCACAAACGCAAGAAGCGTTTGAGAAAGAACCGTCACAAGAAGAAGCGTTAATCATTGACCCACAGGCACTTGGCGTTCTGTCAATAATGTGCCAGGGTTCGCGATTGGCGTAACCGTCGAGAACTGCAAAACTTTCCGGAAGCCTCGCTGCTACCGGAAAGTTTTTCGCTGTTATCTGTAATTTGACGATTGAAGCCTCCTCTCTAAGGGGTGGCAGTCAATATTTGGCAAGCAAAAAAGATTCTTTTGCCCTTACAACTACCTCCTGCTGCGATTTTGTCTTCCCTAACAACTTCGAACCAGCCCCCCTTGCCAAAACATCTCTGCTACACCTGATTGTCAGGAGACTCCTACAGTCCTCTTTCCAATGACGTCGACGGTGTGCAGCCTAGCTCTATCCTGACATTATATAGGTGATTGCGCCTCTTTTAGGCCTCTTTCAGCTATAACATTACCCTTTTTTGCCAACAGACGTCTGTGCTTGTTGCAAAACATCTATACCCACGTGGATAAAGAACTAATTATCAATGCCACCGAATCTGGCGTTGAACTTGCCCTGCTTGAAGCGGGCAAACTTGCAGAGTTGCACCACCAAAAAACCAATAACAACTTTACGGTAGGTGATATTTTTATCGGCAAAATCCGAAAAATGATGCCCGGCCTCAATGCCGCTTTTGTCGACATTGGCCATAGAAAAGACGCATTCCTGCACTATACAGACTTGGGCCCAAAACTGCGCTCCCTCATAAAATGGTCCAATGGCGTTGTTAATGGCAGCATTAATACCCATAAACTCGATAATTTCAAGTACGAGGACGAAATTATAAAAACAGGCAAAGTGGACCAAGTGCTCAACAAGCGCTGGCCTATAATGGTACAAATCCTCAAAGAGCCAATCTCAACCAAAGGCCCTCGACTTACTTGCGAAGTGAATCTTCCCGGCCGCTACATGGTGATAACGCCATTTTCCGACAGTGTTTCCGTTTCCAAAAAAATTGGCAGCGGGGAAGAGCGGAAGCGACTCCATACCCTGGCGGAGAGCATAAAGCCGAAAAACTTTGGCATTATCATTCGCACTGCCGCCGAGGGGAGAAAAGTGCAGGAACTTCACGAAGAATTGATGCACTTGCTGGGCAAATGGGAAGAGGTTTTCAAACAATTGAAAGCTGAAACACCACCCGCAAAACTCCTGAGCGAACTGGACAAAACAGGCAGCGTATTGCGCGACTTGCTCACGGACAGCTTCAGTAAAATCATCGTGAATGATAAAGAGATGTACACGGAAATCCGCACTTATTTGCAAAATATCAGCCCCGAGCAGGTAGGGATTGTACAATTTTACAGTGGCAGCAAGCATATTTTTGAAACACACGGCGTAACCCGGCAAGTAAAAGCCTCTTTTGGGAAAAATGCTACGATGAGCAGTGGCGCCTACCTTGTTATTGAAAAAACAGAGGCAATGCACGTTATTGACGTGAACAGTGGCCATAAAATGTCTTCCGCCGACGTAGATCAAACCATTTTCGGGGTAAATTTGGAAGCCGCAGAAGAGATTGCACGACAAATAAGGCTTCGCGACATTGGTGGCTTGATCGTGGTCGATTTTATCGACATGAAAAATCAGGAACATCGGCGGCAAATAGCCAAAGCCATGGAAGATTTCATGCGCAAAGACCGTTCGCAGCACACCATACTACCGCTGTCGAAATTCGGCCTGATGCAAATCACCCGCGAGCGTGCCCGACCTGAGATTATCGTGAATACCGCTGAAATGTGCCCGACCTGCAACGGATCAGGCCAGGTGAACCCCACTATTTTGATCACAGATGAAATTGAACGGGATTTAGAATCAATCCTGCAATCTCATCCAAAAACAAAACTGATCTTACACACGCACCCTTATTTAGAGGCGTTCCTGAAAAAAGGAATCCTCAGCCAACGCTGGGCCTGGTATCTTAAGTTTAACAAATGGATCAAAATCGTTCCAGAACCAGATTATCATTTGTCAAACTACCGATTCTTTGATGGGAATGACGACGAGATACGGTTAGATGCATAAAAAAGGGGTTTCATGGTTTCAGGTTTCATGGTTTCAAGGTTTACGCGATTTGTTATTGACTTTGGGAACTGTGCGAAGGGAATGATAAGAGAAACGATTCAATAAACAAGAGTCAACTCGAAATATCGGGTTGGCTCTTGTCTTTTTGCCTAAAATCAAAAACTGCCAACCGAAACAATTTCGATTGACAGTATTTAATCTTTTAAAGGAAATCGCTCCAGTCCATGTTTTCTCTGAAAAGAACTTCTAGGTCAACAACAAATCGCGTAAACCATGAAACCGTGAAACCATGAAACCTTCTATTTAATGATGACTTTAGAATTACTGCGGTACGCTGCGCTCTCCAATTGTACCATGTACAAGCCAGATGGCAGGTTCTGTACATCAAAGGTCGTCACTTGACCTGGAGTCAATCCTTTCATACTTTTCTGCATGACAACGCGGCCGTCTGGGCTGATGATAGACAATTGTACTTGTCCTTCAATACCTTGTGGCACGCTAACGTACACAAAATCATTCGCAGGATTTGGCTGAACCAACATCGGAAGTTGTACCGCTTTGGGTTCATGGGTGCTAACAGTGGCAGGTTCTACAATAACGCCCCGTTGCTCTGCACGGTCACAAGCCGATTCACCACCTGAAGTAACGCAGGCTTCCGTATCATAATTCACCATGTCCATAGCATCCACTTCATCCACCACCCAATAGCCAGCTGTAGGACCTGTATTGTCGTCAGTACCAAAGCGGAAACGGAAGGCAATTTGCTTTCCAAGGTATGCGCTCATGTCGAAATAAGACTGCACCCAGCCATTTGAATTTCCTGAGAAACCGTAGTGGTTCGGAAAAGCGAAGGTGCCATAAGACACTTTTAATGGATAGCCATTTCTGAAGGTAACGGCATCCGTAACACGTCTCCATACTTGGTTGGGAGCTCCTATATCCAGGAACTCCAGGAATCCTGCATCTGCACTTGGCTCGGTATCGTATTTGTGCCAAAAACGAAGGATTGGTTGCGTGCCTGTAACGGTGAATTGCTGGTTAGGATCAATTGGCTCCAGCACAAAATCGGTGTTAGCACTCGTAGATGCAGGTGCTGACCATGCCGCTACACCAGAGTGCACATCATCACTTTGCATGTAAAAGGTCGTAAAGTCAACTGGATCATTGGAATAGGAAACCCATTCCTGTTCTGTATCCATGATGTCGTTGAAGTAGCGCTGGGAGCCTACGTTAGGGTCAGATTTTGCCGAATAAGTAAGGGTGGTTACTTGCAAATTCGCCATCGTACCGAGATTCCAAACAACCATGTTTCCAGAGACAACCCCGCCATTAGAGGCGTTGACCAAGGTAAGGCCAGCAGGAAGCTCATCCGTAACCACTACGTTTGGCGCAGCTACGCCTTTGTGGTTCGTAACGGTGATGACAAACTCAGCATTTTCCCCAGGCTGAATCAGCGGGGTGGTTGTAATCTTTTTGATTTTCAATTCCTTTACACAGGTAGGAATTGGGTCAAAATTTTCAACACCATCTGTTGCTACATCGCTTACACCTTGGTTGGCTAAATAACCAAGACCACGGCGCGCAAACACACTGGAAATCAGGCAAGTATCCGCGCCTGCATAATTTATTTTATCCGCCAGCACAATGGCATCACGTCCATCCTGGAAACCAGGGCCACAAGGTTGCATTTTCATGCCATCCGTAACCAGTTGCAAGGCGCGAGCATTGCCGCTGTTCGGATTGTTAATATTGGCATCGTAGCCATATTTTTCTACCATAGCCCAGTATAAATCCCAGGTCATAGCTGCCCAAACCTCCCCCAAAGCGTGCACCTGGGGATTTTCAGCTATTGCAGAGAATGTCAATGGATTAACACTCATATCGGTAGAGTATGGATAGCGGCGAATACCATTGCCATCAGCAGGTTGGCGGTACACAAAAGTGCCTACGCCCCGCTTGGTTGGGCCGCTATCGCCAGGACGCACGGTCGTAACCAGGGAGAAAAAGTCGCTCCAGCCTTCGCCCATCTGCTCTGCGTTGCCCAAACAACCGGTATTGTTTGGTCCACCAGTTAAACGGTTTGAAATACCGTGTCCATATTCATGTGCGATGATCAGGTTGTCAAAATCGCCATCTACTTCTGCCGGGCCACCACCAGAAGATGGCTGTACAAAGGAGATATTAAGGCCATTACCAGCATGTTGACGCAGCAACGCACAATCGGCTTTTTTCATCCAAACGGCGGGAATGGTTACCTGACCACCAACAGCGCCAGCACCGAATCCCGTTTTTGGTGGGGCTTCATGGTCGCAAATGATGCAACCAACCGCGCCAGCTTGCTGGACGGTGAGCGCTTTTAGGCCAAATTCACATTCGCCACGATCGATCATGACGATTTTACCCGTAACATTGTTCGTAGGAGGAACACAGCCAACGGTAGGATCAACGTCATTATTGACAAAAACAACATCGGCAGTAACAGGTGTGTTGGTAATAGCCGCACCCCAGCCGCCCTGGCCGCCATAATAGGATCCAGAAACAATGCCCGGAGCGTTTGCCTTCACTATACCACCGCCTGTCGTGTTCCAAACATACATTTGCATGCGGCCGGGAGCACCATCAGGAGGTGTAGAAAAATTCGCATTGTTGGTGCCAGAGCCATCTAGGGCCTGTCCAGATACTGCATCGTTTCCTGCACCACCATTTCCATAGTTATTCATCTGAAAGTTACCAGCAGCTTCATTGAAACCGTAGCGGTAGGAAATGTCGTGCATCATGTTGTTCATGTAGAACAAGTTGGTGATGGCCGCCAATCTATTGACTTGAGGCTCAGCATTACCATCATACGGGAAATCAAAATTAAGCGTAGCGCCACCATCTGCTGATTCTGCTTCGGATGCTGTGTTGTCATTGGCACTGTCGTCAAAGGCCCATACGTTGTTGCCGCGTGTATAGGTGTATTCTGCACCAGTCGCGCCATTGGTGTCCAGCCAACCATAAGGAGAAGCATTTAGGTCCGCCGGGTTGGTTACAATCGAGCGTATGCCATGGCCGGGGCTACCGGTAGGCAGGGCAAAAACATTGTAGGTCTCGTCCATCAACAAATCCATGGCAGATTGCTGATCAGTATCTGGCAAAGAAACGCCATCCACAGCGTGTCCCTGACAATCAGCAGCATGGCCCAATGATGCAGCGTCACAATACTGCGTATGGTTTATTTTGTCCAAAACCAAGCCTGTGATGGCATCCACCCGGATATTCCAGATATCAGCTGTATTGGCTTGATCAATGATTAAAGTCCAGGACAAGAGGGCTGTCCCATCAGCTTGTTTTGTATAGCAGGCTGAAACAGGGATGTCGCTTTTTGAAATAGAACCTCCTTCAAAAACCCAATTGCGCTCATTGATTTTTGTACGAAGGGACGGTAAAGGGAAGCCATTGAAGCCTATGTTCGCCATGGCCATTTCCAATGCTTTGGAAGCGCTCAGCGAGGGTAATGTTGTGTTCGCATTGCGCTGCAAGTCGTGTACAAAGCGGTGGCCAACATGGTAAACTTTGCCATTTGGTGCCACTGCCAAGCCAATCAGTGCATTGAATACAGGAATTCCCTGCTGTTGCTGCTGTACCCAAACATGCGTAACGCCGTTGCGCTGGGTGAGGTATTCATCCGTAACCCGGATGTCCGCAACGTCCTGTTGCGTCAAGTTTAGGGAGCTGTATTGCGCCTGAAGGTATTCCAGCGCATTTTCCCGGGCAGTTCTGCTGTTCTGCGCAAAACTGCTACCAACGAAAAACAGCAGCAAAGTGGTTAAAAGGAATAAACGATTGTGTAATTGTTGTCGGATCATGTGCCGTAGCGTAAGATTTGGTTAAAAAAATGTTTTTCCAAGCTAAAACATGGCGAACAAAGGCGCAATTGAGCCAAGAAAAACTGGATTCCAATCCATTGTCATGGAATAAAAGTTGTCAAAGGTAGCATCCTGAAAACATCTGAAACTCCTCACCCATAAAAATGTCAAAAATAGCCAAGATCAAAACCTTGTTAGCCTTTGGCACTTTTTCTACCTTTGCGCAACCTGCCGTCGGATTAGTTCCGCAACCACCCCAAAAGCTATGAATATAACGAACTTATTTTCCGTTCACCTGCGTTGCTCGTCGGTTAAAATGTCCCGCATTTCGCCCTCCTCGCGCCTTGATGAACGAAAAATCTTGTTTCACACATTCATAGCTTTTGGGGTGTTTGCGGAACTCGGAATTTTCCACCAAACATCAAACTTTTCTTACTTGTGCCAGAAGTAAAACTTTTCTCCTGCTCAGCCTCCAAGGAGCTGTCCCTACACATTGCGAACCACTACGACACCCAACTTGGCGACACCTCCCTGGCGCGGTTCAGCGATGGCGAAATGCAGACCATCATCAATGAAAGTGTCCGCGGTTCCTACACTTTTTTCATCCAGAGCACTTGCCAGCCCCATGACAACCTGGTGGAGCTTTTGTTGTGGATCGATACCGCCAGAAGGGCTTCCGCTGGCTACATAACAGCCGTTGTACCGTATTTTGGCTATGCCCGCCAAGATCGCAAGGACAAGCCGAGGGTGCCCATCAGTGCCAAATTGGTAGCCAACCTGATCACCGCGGCTGGTGCCGACCGTATTATGACCATGGATTTGCACGCCGATCAGGTGCAGGGCTTTTTCGATATTCCAGTTGACCACCTGCGTTCAGAGGCCATCTACATCCCTCACCTCCAGGATCAGGATATGTCCAACACCATTTTTGCCAGCCCAGACGTAGGTGGCGTGAAACGCGCCAGAATTTACGCCATGCACTTTGGCTGCGAGCTGGTCATCTGTGATAAATACCGTACAAAAGCCAACGAAGTAGCTGCCATGACGGTCATTGGTGACGTAGCTGGTGCCGATGTTATCCTGGTAGATGATTTGGTGGATACAGCAGGCACGCTCTGCAAAGCAGCTGATGCGCTTATTGAAAAAGGGGCAAAATCAGTGCGTGCGATTTGTACCCATCCGGTACTCTCAGGGAAGGCGTACGAGAATATTGAAAAGTCGCAGCTGACGGAGCTAATTGTGTGCGATACCATTCCATGCCAAACATCCCCTAAAATCAAGGTATTGTCTACTGCCAGCTTGTTTGCACGGGCAATTCGCAATACGGTGGAGCATCGGAGCATTGCGGCGTTGTTTCATTGAGCCCAGCTAAAGTCACTTGGCAAAGCAGTTGTTCGTATTTTATACTATCCTGCAAACCAAACAGTCGTGGGGGTGCGGGGGGCGGGGGGGGGCGGGGGGGGGGGGTTTATTAACATTAAAATCTATAGGAGGGGGGAAAACGGATAGGTG
>JBBRWA010000157.1:0-13853 GCA_038246345.1 Chitinophagales bacterium | reverse complement strand
CGAATGGTTATTTCCGCGGGTCTTTAACCCGGATTTTGCGGCCAGCGCACCTTTGTTCAATATCTATTTGTTGATTTTGGCAAGCAGGGTCTTGCTTCCGGCATCCATTATGTTGTCGAAAGGAGATTCCAGGAGCATTTTTCGCGTGAGCATAGCAGAATTACTGCTAAAAGTAGTCTTGGGATTTTGGTTTATTCAATGGTGGGGACTGCCTGGCTTGGCTTGGTCAGTGGTGCTTTCGTTTTGGGTGGAGAAACTGGGACTCATGTATTTGCTGGAGCGAAAGCACGGGGTACGTACCGCTGACTGGCTGGCTTGGAAATGGTATTTGGGGTATGTTGTAATATTATTTTTAACGTTTTGGATTTCAATCAATTGAAGAAAAAATATGCCGGGACAACAAGTGTCGCCCCGGCATAAAGTCTATTTATTGTATCAGAAATTGTACGCTCTAGGCAAGAACGCTCAATAGAGATAGTTCAACGCCGTTACGTCATTGGCATTAAATGGCCGGTTAGTGCCATTGCCGATACAAGCCAGCATCCAAGAAGCAGCATCTGCGCCCGTCGGTGTGCCGGGAATATGCACGGCACCAACGGTGCTTGCGCCTTCGTTGTAGTAGCTTCCACCGCAGCTATAAGATCGATCCATGTAGTCGGTATGCCGGAAACCAACGCAGTGGCCTATCTCGTGCGCTATGATGGAGGCAAGGGTATTTGAGTTCCAGCCAGCATAAGTAGCGTTGAACTTGATCGAGCTGTATGGGTTGCCCGTTGAGGTAGGGAAGCCTGCTGAGGCGATGTACCCAGAACTGTTAGGCGCTTTACTTATGACAATGTTCCCACCACTGGTCACTCTGCTAAAAGTAATGCCTAAACCTTGAGCATTGTAGCGAGCTATGGCTGCATCCGTAGCCGTAACAATACTGGTAGGTAAAGTCGTTGTTACCCGGACAGTGATGTTACGGGGCAAGCCTGTAACAAGGTTCGTCGTCCGGTACTGTTCGTTGTGCGCAATAATAAGGGCATTTAGATCCATTGGCTTGCTGAGGTCTTCGTTACTAAGGAAAATATCGTTTTCTACGATATACCCGTCCTCGGCAGCGTATGCCCCATCAGTATCAAAGCCCAAAGCGAGAATTTTTGCTTTGATTTCTGCGGGAATACCTTGGTCTAGAACTGTGGTGTCAGGATTGTTTTTGGAACAGGAGTTGAAGGTTGCCGCAAATAATAGCAGCGAGGCGAAGGTTAAGAGACGCGATTTCATTAAATGAAAAGTTTGGTTTGATTAATAAATATGAATTTCTGATGGGCGAAATGTAGATCATTTTTTATAATTCAATTAAAATAAAATTAAAATTTATTAAAAATTAATTTTATATCGAAAAATGACCGTCGCTCCCATTTTTTCAGAATCATATTTGGCTAAAATTAACCCTGCTTTTTCAAATCTATTTCTACCTGCCCAGATAGTAAATCTTCGATTGTTTCCCGCTTCCGAATAAGGTGTGCCTCGCCTTTGTAAACCAGCACTTCAGCGGGCCTGGGACGAGAATTAAATTGTGATGCCATCGACCATCCGTAGGCACCGGCGTTGTAAAAACCAATGATGTCGCCCTCGACCACTTCCGCAATGCGCCGATCCACAGCAAAAGTGTCGGTTTCACAAATGTTGCCGACCACATTGTATATCCGGGGTTTAAAAGTGGGTTCTGTTACGTTTACGATTTTATGGTAAGAGCCGTAAAACATAGGCCGGATTAAGTGGTTGAAACCGGAGTCTACGCCGACAAATGCCGTGGAGGTTGTTTGTTTAACAATCGTGCATTTTGTGAAAAGGTAGCCCGATTCGCTGACCAGAAATTTTCCAGGCTCTACCATCAAAGTCAGTTCCCGGCCATATTCCCGGCAGAATTCAGCAAAACGCAGACTCAACTTTTCACCCAATTCTTCAATGTCCGTTTCTATATCATCTGGCTTGTAGGGCACTTTATAACCGCTGCCCAAATCAATGTACTTGAGGTTGGGGAATTTGCTGGCTGCTTCGAACAGGATTTCAGCACCCATTATAAAAATATCCACATCAAGGATGTCCGAACCTGTGTGCATGTGCAAACCTTCAATTTTAAGCCCCTGGTTTTCAACAATGCGCAAAACGTGTGGCAATTGGTGGATGCTGATCCCGAACTTGGAATCAATATGTCCCACGCTGATGTTTTCATTGCCGCCACCCATCAGGTGCGGGTTGATACGCAGACAGATAGGATGCTCTTTATGGTGCAAACCCCAGTTCTCCAACATGGGTATGGCGTCGATGTTGATTTTTACCCCCAGTTTAGCGACAGCTTCATATTCATCCATCCCAGCAAAATTGGGCGTGTACAATATGTCTTCCGGTGCATATCCTGCGCGTAGACCCAACTGAACTTCTCCAATGGAAACACAATCAAGGCCAGCCCCGAGCTGGTGAAAGAATTTGAGCACCGTAATGTTACTCAGTGCTTTGCAAGCATAGTGAATTTTAAATTTTGGCCAGGAATAGGCCCCTTTCATGCGTTTGTATTGACGCTCCATCACAGCAGCGTCGTAAACGTAAAGCGGGGTTCCATAAGTTTTGCAAAGTTCGAGCGGATCAATGCCGCCATTGAGTTGGTACTTATTATCGATGAGTTCCAAAAGAAAACACTGTAAAAGGGTGAAATTTATAAATGAAGTCGCAAAATTAGAGCTTCCTTAGCGCCAAAACCAATTTGTACTGCATCTTTGATGGAAATAGAATGATTTGCGGTACTTGCTAAAACCACAAAATGACGAACGAGGAACTCCTGAAACGCTTGCGGGATCAAGACCAAAGCGCCCAAAAATGGCTGTACGAGCACTATTCCCCGCTTATGTTCAGCGTATGCAGGCGTTATTTGTGGTCTCGGGAGGACGCGGAGGAAGCCTTGATTAGCGGCTTTTTTAAGGTGTATTCTCAAATTGAATCTTTTGCCAATGCGGGAAGTTTTGAAGGCTGGATACGCCGAATCATGGTTAACGAGTGCCTAATGACCCTTCGAAAAACACAACCCCTTACTTTTCCCGGCGACGAAGGCAGCATTGCAGAACAATCGGACAGCTTTAATATTGAAGCCGATATTTCGGCCCGTGAAATTCTCGAAGTGCTGGATCAATTACCCCCCGGTTACCGCACGGTATTCAACCTGTACGTCCTGGAAGGCTTCAAACACCACGAAATCGCCGATACCCTCGGCATCAGCATCAATACGAGTAAAAGCCAGCTTGTACTGGCGAAAGAGAAACTGCGGAACCTATTGAAAACCAAAGGTTTTCAATAGGTTCCGCAGTTTCTCTTTCGCCAGCACCAGCTGAGGTTTCAGGTTTCAAAAGGTTTCAGGTTTCCGGTTAAGGGTTGTTACGTTTAGTCTTCCCAACCACTAAAGCCAAGCTCTGGAACCCTTAACCGGAAACCTGAAACCTTGAAACCTGAAACCTCCTTTAAGATGCCCGACATATTCGATTTTTTCAAAGACAACGAGTCCAAACTTCATGAGAAGCCACCGGAGCAGGTTTGGCAAAAATTGGAGAAAAAGCTCGAGAAGACCCGCCGCCGCAAGCGCCGGAGGCTACGGTTTTTGCAATTGGACATTGTGGCAGTTGTGCTGTTGGTTTTGTTGCTGGCAGCAGGATTGGTATGGTATTTTTCCCGGAAATAAGCCTAGCTTCTTACCTTGCGCCGGTTTTTAACGTCAACCACCATCCAATAATGGCAAAATCCGGCAAACACAACCCCAATCAATTCCAGAAACCAACGTCTAAAAGCGGTGAAACAGCTCAAAAGGGCTCATTTGCCTCCAAAACAGTTGCGAAGGATTGGCTGGAACGTCCAGACCCTTCTGTAGCGGAGAACCCCATGCTCCGAAAAATATTTTGGGGCATTGCAGGTTTCGGACTCCTGGCAATGATCCTGCTTTCACTTGGCTCGGGCATCAACGCCGACGATAAATTCCAAGTGGACTACTCCCAAAAACTGGTCAACTATTACGCCAGCTTTGGTGCCGATACTACCGCCCTGAATATTCCCGAGGGCAACATGCATCTCTACGGCGGCTTTTTTGAAGTGGCAACGGGTTTTGCGAACAAAATCCTGGGTTTTGAGCCGACAACAGTAGCCTACCATAACCTGCGACATGCCTCCAGTGCCATTTTAGGCTGGATTGCGATGCTCTGTGCGGCGCTGTTCGCTGGTTTGATCGCTGGTCGACGTGCAGGCATCCTTACCCTGATTATCATGCTCGTATCGCCGCGCTTTGTGGGCGATTCCCTGATGAACCCCAAAGATATTCCCTTCGCAGCTGGCTACATGATCGCAATTTACAACATGGCGGCAGTGTTGCATAAAATGCCCGCGCCACGACGCTGGAACCTGGTAGGGCTGGCACTAGGATTGGGCATAGCACTGGGTATTCGTGCCGGTGGCCTGTTGTCGTTTGGAATATTGGGCATGTTTGCAGGCTTGCATTTTTTGATGAAAAATGGCGGGCTAAGGGCCTTTTCTGATTTCAATGCATTGAAAAAATATGCCTTGGTAACCCTTGGTGTTGCAGCTGTCGGCTATGTATTCGCTTTGCTTTTCTGGCCCTATGCCATGCAAAGCCCTTTGAAGAACCCCTTTGTTGCCTTGTCTAAATTCTCCGATCTGGAAGTGAAAATCAGGGTACTATTCGAAGGTGTCAATATGATGTCGGACAAAACCCCCTGGAATTACGCGATGAAATGGATTGTTTATACCATTCCATTGTTGAGTCTGATTGGTTTTGTGGGTGGTTTGGTTTTGCTGCCACGCCTGCTCCGACACTATCAGCCGCTGTGGGTTAGTTTAGCGTTTTTTGCCGCTATTTTCCCTGTTTTTTATGTGATGTACAAAAATTCGGTCATTCATGACGGCTGGCGTCACTTGACATTTGCCTATCCTCCTATGTGCGTCGTAGCCGCTTTGTTCTGGAATGAATTGGCCAATATGTTGCCGCAGCAAAAGGCATCAAAGTACGCTTTGGCGGGCGTGATCGGATTATTGGCTTTGTTGCCGGCTTCCTTTATCGCTGCCAACAGAACCATGCCTTACGTGTATTTCAATGAAATCGTGGGCGGCACTTCTGGCGCATTTGGCAAGTTTGAAACCGATTATTGGGGCATCAGCGTGCGCCAAGGGCTCGAGTGGATGGAAGAACAACAGATAATTGGCCCGAATATGCCTGAAACGGTGGTAATCGCCACCAATATGTATTATTCCGCCAAGCAGCTCACGGCAAAGTATGGCGACAAAGTGAAAGTTAAATACCTCAAATGGGACAGGCGTTGCGACGATGCCTGGGATTATGCCTTGTATCCTACCCGTTTCATGGATGGCGCTACCCTGCAAAAGGGCATGTGGCCACCCGATAATACGGTTTATTTGGTAACCGCAGGGGGCGCTCCTATTTTGGCTGTGATAAAAGATTCCGGCAAAAACTGTGCACTCGGTATGGCGGCTGCCAAACTCGGCGATTGGGCGAGTTCCATCAATTACCTCAAGGCAGAAGTTGCCAACGTGCCAGACAATGATCTTGCCTGGGCCAATTTAGGACAGGCCTACCTGAGTGCCAACATGCTTGATGAGGCCAAAGCCGCCGCAGACAAAGCCATGGGGATTGCGCCTGATGATACACAGGCCAACAACCTGGTCGGCCTGGTTTACCTGAGCAAGAACGAGGTAGCCAAAGCCAAAGCACAATTTGAATTGGCCATCAAACGCGAACCATCCAATGCGACAGCCTGGTATTTCCTGGGCGATATTGCACGCCGCGGCGGGGATCCACAAACGGGACTTAATAATTTGATGAAGGCCATCCAGATTGCACCAAATTTCAAACAGGCGTATGAATTGTCGGCCCAGATTTATGAGTCAATGGGCGACAATGCAAGGGCCCAACAGTTTAGGGCGGCGATAGGGAAATAAGGCAGGGGAAACAAGTGTTTCATAAGTAGTAGTTGTGTGATAAAAAAACTACTAAATATCCATCAATTTTTATGAACTTCAAATTTTTTTTTCCCACTTTTAGAAACAGATACCTATTTGTCAGGTCTCGGCTCAAAAAATACGGCAAGGGCCAACAGCCCACGGCGCTGGGATTGAACCTTGGTACAGGCGAAGGGGATTACGATCGTATGCTTGCCGGCTATTGCTCAGAACTGATTGGCTGTGATGTCAATGAAGAGGATTTGGTACACGCCCGTATTTTGAATGCTGGTGTGGTGAATCTGCGCTACGAAGTGAACAATGCCCTAGAACTCAGCTATCCTGACAATTCATTCGACCTAATCGTAAGCTGTGAAGTGATCGAGCACGTGGGCCAACCAGAAAAAATGGTACAGGAAATGTACCGGGTGATGAAGCCGGGTGGGGTAGCGATCATGACCTTTCCCAGTCGCGAGTTTCCGATTACCTACGATCCAATAAACAGGATTTGGCAATTTACCCGAAGCGAAGGAAGCCGCGAATTCGCCATTTCACAAGGGGCGTACGCCTTTGGGCACGACTACCTGATCGGGAGTGCCGACTTTAAAAAATGGGCCAGCAACGCCGGGTTTGAAATTGTTGAATTTGAGGGGCTTAGCCGCCATTTGGTCGGGCTCTTAGAAATGTACTGGACAGGAATTGCCCAAAGTATTTTCAAAAAGAATTCACGGAATGTAACCTCAGATACGGAAGGGGGCCTGAAAGTACGGCCCAAGTCTACGAAAGAACCCGCCTTGGTTTTTTTGACAGATTTTATCCTGTGGTTGGATAAGTTGTTGTTTGGCTGGTCGAGTAGGAGCGTTGGGAAAGGTGTTGTGTTGCGGAAAGGGATTTAATTTTTGAACGCTACGCAGCGGTACAAAAAAATTCCAAGCAGATGTGTCATGCCGAGCGAAACAAGGCACCTGGGTCAGTCAATTAATCCGGGTGCCTCGCTTCGCTCGGCATGACACATCTGCTTGGAATTGAATTTTCAATAAACTCAAGCCTTTGCTTGGCAAATAATTCAAGAGGGGCTTTGGCTTGTGCACCAACGATAGCCAGAGATGTAGAACAACAGGCTCTTAGCAGAATCCTTTAGACTCAAGTGCTGAAAAACACCGCCAAGAAAAAGCCACAACCGCTGTGCCTACCGTCCACCGTCTACCGTCCACCGTCCACCGTCAAACTTTCACTCCGCCGTTTTAAAATCGAAAGTATTCATAAATCCGGTGGTAAAATTTCCTTCCCTGAAATCCTTGTTGCGCATGAGTTTCTGGTGGAAAGGCACCGTCGTTTTCACTCCTTCAATGACAAATTCGTCGAGGGCGCGTTCCATTTTCAGGATGGCTTCTTCGCGGGTGCGAGCCCGTACGATGAGTTTAGCGATCATAGAATCGTAGTATGGCGGGATGGTATATCCGGCATAAACGTGGGTATCCACCCGTACGCCATGGCCTTTCGCAGAGTGGAAAGAGGTGATTTTTCCAGGACTCGGGCGGAAGTCATTCCAGGGGTCTTCAGCGTTGATGCGGCATTCAATTGCGTGCATTTCTGGGAAGTAATTTTTTCCTGAAATGGGATGACCGGCAGCGAGCTTTATTTGCTCTTTTATCAGGTCGAAATCGATGACTTCTTCTGTGACGGTGTGTTCCACCTGTATCCGCGTATTCATTTCCATGAAATAGAAATTGCGGTGTTTGTCTACCAGGAATTCAATGGTGCCAACGCCTTCGTATCCGATGGCAGTACAAGCTCTGACGGCAGCTTCCCCCATCTTTTCCCGCAGTTCCGGGGTCATAAACGGGGAGGGGCTTTCTTCCACCAGTTTTTGGTGGCGGCGCTGGATGGAGCAATCGCGTTCTGAAAGGTGACAAGCTCTGCCAAACTGGTCGCCAGCCACTTGTATTTCAATGTGCCGTGGTTCCTCGATGTATTTTTCCATGTAAATACCGTCGTTGGAAAAGGAGGCTTTGGCTTCACGGCGGGCGTTGTCCCACTGGCTTTCAAACTCTTCTTCTTTCCAAACGATACGCATGCCCTTGCCGCCACCGCCAGCGGTAGCCTTGAGGATAATAGGGTAGCCAACGGTTTTGGCAAGTTTGATGCCCGTTTTTACATCTGGAATCAAACCTTCTGCACCGGGAATACAAGGAACCCCAGCTTTTATCATGGTTTCTTTGGCCGTTATTTTATCGCCCATAGACCGAATATGGTCGGGTGTTGGGCCGATAAATTTGATACCGTATTCTTTGCATACTTCTGCAAATGCGGCATTTTCTGACAAGAATCCATACCCAGGGTGAATCGCGTCGGCATCGGTAATTTCAACCGCAGCCATGATACGCGGCACATTCAGGTAACTTTCAGAAGATGGTGGTGGGCCGATGCAAACAGCCTCATCAGCGAAACGCACATGCAAGCTGTCCCGGTCGGCGGTAGAATAGATGGCCACAGTTTTAATGCCCATTTCTTTGCAAGTGCGAATGACACGCAATGCAATTTCACCGCGGTTGGCAATGAGTATTTTTTTAAACATATTTATGCAGGATCAACTAAGAATAGTGGCTGCTCATATTCCACAGGCGATGCGTCCTCTACGAGCACTTTCACGATTTTACCCTTCACGTCAGATTCGATTTCATTGAAGAGTTTCATGGCTTCGATGATACAAACGGGCTGGCCTGTATCAACAGAATCACCGACTTTCACCAATGCTGGTTTGTCGGGCGAACCGCTGCGGTAAAAAGTGCCCACCATCGGCGATTTGATGGTGATAAAATTGGCTTCTTCGTTGCTGGCAGTTGGTGCGAGGTCGGCTTTTGGGGCTGGTGTTGCAATTGGTGCCATAGCCGGCGCTGCAAATGCAGGTTGGGTTGGAGCTTGCATCATTGTTGGGGCATGTACTGCCTCTACCACCGTGACTTGGTTGCGTACGACAAGCTTGAACTCACCTTCTTTCAGGATAAATTCTGAAAGCTTGTGTTTGCTCACCATGCGAATGATCTCTTGTATCTGAGTGAAATCCATAGAATTAGACTGTTTAGCTAGGAAGTATCGTTATTTTTTCACGCGCTCCATGTAAGCGCCTGTGGCTGTTTCGATTTTGATAAGGTCGCCTTCTTCACAAAACAAAGGAACGCGTACCTCGGCACCCGTTTCAACGGTAGCTGCTTTAAGGGTATTGGTAGCAGTGTCGCCGCGTAGGCCTGGTTCCGTATAAGTAATCGCTAAAACCACTGTTTGTGGAAGTTCCACAGACAAGATCGTGTCTTTTTGGCCGTGGTACAAAACTTCCACAATATCACCTTCCTTGAGGAATTTGCCATTGTCTACCATGTCTTCCTGAATGGAAATTTGGTCGAAAGTTTCTTGGTTCATCAAGGCGTAACCGCCATCTTCTGGGTAGAGGTATTGGAATTTGCGCCGTTCTACTCGAACTTCTGTGATGGGATGGCCGCTGTTGAAAGTGTGCTCAATAACCCTTCCTGTGGTGCTACTTTTAAGCTTTGTCCAAACCTTTCCGCTGCCGCGACCAACCTGGAATTTTGAAAAGTCGATCACCCGGAGGATATCGTTATTCAGTTCGATGCAAAGGCCATTGCGGATATCTGCCGAAGTTGCCATGTTTTTTTTGAATTAATTTGATGAATATTGATGTCTGGCTCTGGGCATTTTGCCTTTGGCCGTAAAAAGAAAGGCAAATGTAGCCCTAACTTTGGTTTCGGTGTGAAGGTATGCTGTATTTTGATGCTGTTGAAATTGCGACACTGCCAAGTGTCGCGATAATTATCACATTATCAAATTATCACATTATCAAATTTTCGAATTATCAAATTTTCGAATTATCAAATTAATAGGCCCATTTCAAATATATCGCACCCCAGGTAAAGCCACCTCCAAAGGCAGTGAGAATGATATTGTCGCCCTTTTTTAGCCTGCTTTCATATTCCCAAAGGCAAAGTGGCAAGGTGCCGGCGGTGGTGTTCCCGTAGCGCTCAATGTTCAACATCACCTTTTCCATTGGCACATGCAGGTGCTCGGCTACAGAAGTGATGATGCGCATATTTGCTTGGTGTGGCACGACCCACTGTACATCTTCCACGGTCATTTTATTGCGGCGAATCACTTCCTCACAGGCACTGGTCATGCCTTTTACGGCCTGTACATACACCCGTTTGCCATCCTGCCAAGCGTAGTGCTCACCGTTGGCAACCGTTTCAGCTGTAGCAGGGTGCAGTGAGCCGCCAGCTTTCATATTCAATAGTTCGCGCCCCGACCCATCGCCGCGCAACACAAAATCCTGGATGCCGTTGCCATCCTTCCGCGCTTCGAGCAATACCGCGCCGGCACCGTCGCCAAATATCACGCAAGTATTACGATCTTTATAGTCGATAATTGACGACATCATATCGGCACCGACGACAATAACTTTGCTGTAGGTTTCATTTTGAACAAATTGTGCACCAGTAGCCAATGCGAACAAAAAGCCGGAACATGCCGCATTGATGTCATACCCGAAAGCATTTTTTGCACCGACTTTATCGCAAACGGTATTGGCAGTATCCGGGAAAACCATGTCTCCTGTGATTGTAGCGACAATAATCATGTCGATTTCACCAGGCTTTACACCTGTTTTTTCAAGAAGGCCCTTGACTGCTTCAGCACACATATCGGAAGTTGCCCAATTTGGTGTACGTAAAATGCGGCGCTCTTTGATACCCGTCCGGGAAGTAATCCACTCGTCGTTGGTGTCTACTATTTTTTCGAGGTCAAAATTGGTGAGTTTTGTATCGGGCACCCAACCTTGGACACCAGTTATGGCAGCTCTAATCTTTGTGGACATTTTTTCTAATGTGATAATTTGATAGTGTGGTAATTTGATAATGGGGTAAGGACAAAGGTAGTGAAGGTTTTGTGGTTGATGCTCATTGGATGTTGAGGACATCATTCATGGTGAAAATGCCTTGCTTGCCTGCGATCCATTTTGCAGCGGCTATTGCCCCTAGTGCAAACCCTTTTCTGGAATCGGCGCGGTGCTCGATGCTGATTTCATCAATGGTACTTTTCCAGCTAATTTGATGGGTTCCAGGTACTTCTGCGATGCGCAACGCTGTAATAGGGATCGTGCCTTCTGGGAGGGGAGAATCATTTTTGCCGTCCAACAAGCGGTGATCGGTGAACCGGGGGGCTGCTTCGATCAGGTCGTTTGCCAACGTGATTGCTGTACCACTGGGCGCGTCCAACTTTTGGATATGGTGGGTTTCAACGAGCGATGGCAGGTATTCCTGCCTTGAATTCATAAGGGCTGCCAGGTAGCGATTGAGCGCAAAAAACAAGTTGACACCAATACTGAAATTGGAAGCCCAAATGAGGGCGCCGCCGTTTTTTTCACAATAAGATTGTGCCGCTGGGAGATCATCCATCCAGCCAGTGGTGCCGGATATGACGGGCACGCCGGCCTCCAAACAGGCCATCACATTTTCAAAAGCGGCCTCCGGGCGGGAAAATTCAATTACAACATCTGCTGCGCGCAAATAATCTGTATTGCGCTCATGCAAATTATCCCGGCTAATACGCCACACAATTTCAATGCCTTGATTTTCAGCGAGCTGCTCAATAGCTTTGCCCATTTTCCCATAACCAAGGAGGCCGATTTTCAGCATGTAATACCTTTTTATTGGTTCTTAATCAATCGCAAGATTTCCAGCACTTGACCACCCTGCTCCAAGCGTACGAAATACAGTCCGGGTGCTAAGTTTTGCCCAATTTCAAGTTGCCCGCTGCGCTCGTTTATATGAATGGTTTCCATCGTTTGGCCCGCAGTGTTTAAAACCGTGAGAGAACTGTTGTTTTCCAGGGCGCTAAACGATAGGGTAGTGCTACCTGAGAAAGGGTTTGCAGCGGAAAATAGGACTGGCAAGGCACTTTGCCCGCTCGTTGCAGGTAATGCATCCCTACGATATAGCTGCAATAAAATTAGGTTGATATCAGTGCTGCTGTTTATCTTTTTTCCTGAAATCACGCCTACTCCGACACCCGGTGCACTGGCTACGATGTCATATATGCCCGGGTTTATCCCCGAAAAAGTATAGAAACCATCAACAGCTGAGATGGTAGAACTGAAATTTATTGGCCCATAAAGCCAAACCGTAGCCCCCTGAACGGGTTGTCCATTACCTTCTTCAGTGACAAAGCCACTAATGGTAATGCTGCCAATGGGAAAAAGTGCTGCATTGACTACAACTACTTCTCCTTCAGCGAAATAGACAAATGTTTCGAAATTTTGGTAGCCTGTTTTACCGATACGCACCTTGTAATAGCCGCTGGCAGGCTGGCCTGTTTTGTAATTCCCATTGGCTAGGCTAAAATCCTGGGTGAGCGGAGTGCTTCCCAAGACTTCGATTTGCGCATTGTTGATCGGGAATCCGGTGACAGCATCTGTGACGACACCTTCGAGGTAGCAAGCCCGGCGATAATCGGGGGTGATGATGAACAGCTCACCTGGGCCGTTGCCCGGGGCATTGATGTTGGAAGCGATTACCGTCCCAGATTTGAAATAAGGGTACACGCCCCAGCAACCAGAGGAACCGCCCCCAGAACCGGAATAGGTATCATAATTTCCGACTTGTATCAGGTTGTCGGGCCTGGTAACATCCACCATCGTAAAGCCGTCTTTGTACCAGGAGGTAACAGCCCAGTTTTTGTAGATATAGGTATTGTGCACCATGCTGTTGGAGCCTGGGTTGCTTTGGATTCTATCAAGTTCTTTGATGTCGGTAGGGTCGCTTACATCAAAAGCCGTGAGAAAGGAGTTGTTGACTTCGTCGGTGGTAAAAATAGTGCGCCGATCGCTTGAAGGCCAGGTATTGTGTGTAAAGGCACCGGGCGTAGGTTGGGTAGCCAGCAATTCCGGGGCGTTTTTGTTTGTCATGTTCACCATGGCAAATTGACCAGCGTAAATATGCCCAGAGTACATGGTGTCATTGTCTACAAAACCATCGTGGATATAGCCCAGGTTGTCGTATTTGGCAACATAGACCGGATTGTATGGGTCTTGTTTAAGGTCAAATATTTTAGCGCCGCCGTTGAAAAGATTGCCACCCCAAGCGTACAGAAAACCTTTGGTTACATCAATATGGAGAGCATGTATCTTAGTCAACTGGTTGGCGATGACGCCATCGCCGCTGTAAAAATGAGAAGCGAGGTTGGCAGAAGGAAGGCTGTCCAAATTCACGATTTGGATACCCTGACCGCCTTCACTAACGATGTAAGCGTAGTGTGAATAGGTTTTTATTTCTTTCCACAGGTTGTCTGGGCCGGGTATTTGGACGATTTGCTGTGGTATGTCAGGGTTGCTGATGTCTACAATAACGATCCCCTTGGAAGCACCAATGAGTGCGTACTCTTTGCCATCGCGGCCAGAGTAGCCCCAAATATTGGCAAGGGTCTGGCCTGGGAAACTCATTTTAGCGCGAAATGTGGTGTTGAGGTTTTGGGCGCTGAGGTTGGAGCAGCAATAGAATCCGCAAAGCAGGAAAAGTAAGAGACGGTGCATGGTATTTTTTATTGAAAAACTTGTGAAGCGTCGAAGGTCGCAAGTTTTGGAGGAAAATATGTGAGGCAATGCTTTCTTTCGGCCAAATGGTCAAATCATGTCAATTTTATAACTTGACAAAGGGCAAAACGATGTAGTTTCCTGTTGTCTGCACGTGAAGCCAATACATTCCGATGGGTAAATTACGGACATCTATTTGGCTGGAACGGACATTCTGCTGCAATACATTGCCAGAAAAACCCAGTATTGAAACTTCCTG
>JBBRWA010000156.1:0-13885 GCA_038246345.1 Chitinophagales bacterium | reverse complement strand
CCTTGAACAGGTACAAGGTCGTCCCGTCAACCCCTTTTAGGAAAATGCCTTTCCACCGCAACAAACCTTTTGGGGAAGCATACACCAAGGATATAAAATGACGGTGCCAATCCTTAAACAAACACCACAGAACCCTATAACGTCTAATGTCCAAGTATTAAACGTACAACTCATTCACTCGAAAAACCTAGTAGAAACGCTATTTGTGGCTTATTCCATGGTACGACCAGGCGTTCCGACTACTTGAATATTGGGCGTTTCTTGTTCGCTAGAATCAATTGACAAAGCAGTTGTTCTGCTTTAATTTCCATATTTAGTACTAAACAGGTGTGTCATTCCGAGCGAGGCGAGGAACCTGATAATTGGCATCGTTATTCCTCAGGTTCCTCGCTGCGCTCGGAATGACACCACTGTTTGGTATTCAGCATGTATGAACGTTGATGCCATACAATGCAGGGGGCAAATACGCTAAGTCAACGCGACATTGGCATGAATGCGGCGTTATCATCTCAAACCCAGACAGCAAACTGGCATGTGGAACAAAGAAGCCCACAAAAAAAACGCCCCGTTTCTAAAGCATAGCTTCCGAAACGGGGCATATTCATCACTCATCACTATCTGTTCATCGACTCCAAAAACTCCTCGTTGCTGCTGCTGTGCATCATCTGCTTTTTCATGAACTCCATCGCTTCTTCCGGCTTCATATCGGCCAGGTGGTTGCGCAGGATAAACATGCGTTGCAGGGTGTCTTTGTCCAACAGCAGGTCTTCCCGGCGGGTGCTCGACTTGGTAAGGTCGATGGACGGGTAGAGGCGGCGGTTGGCGAGGTTGCGGTCGAGTTGTAGCTCCATGTTACCGGTACCTTTAAACTCCTCGAAGATAACCTGGTCCATTTTGGAGCCGGTATCGATGAGGGCGGTAGCGAGTATGGTGAGGGAGCCGCCGTGTTCGATGGCACGGGCTGCGCCGAAGAACTTCTTGGGCTTTTGTAGCGCGGTTGCTTCCACACCACCAGAGAGCACTTTGCCAGAGGCTGGCGCCACCGTGTTGTAGGCGCGGGCCATGCGGGTAATGGAGTCGAGCAGGATCACCACGTCGTGGCCACATTCGACCATGCGTTTGGCTTTTTCCAATACGATATTGGCCAGGCGCACGTGATTTTCAGCCAATTCGTCGAAAGTAGAAGCGACTACTTCCGCTTTTACGTTCCGGCGCATGTCCGTTACCTCCTCCGGGCGCTCATCGATCAACAGTACGATTACGTAGCACTCCGGGTGGTTTTTGGTGATGGCGTTAGCAATGTCTTTCAGCAGGAAGGTTTTACCCGTTTTGGGCTGTGCGACGATCAGGCCACGCTGACCTTTACCGATGGGGGTAAAGAGGTCGATGATGCGGGTGCCGAAGTCGCGGCCCGAGGCACTGCTGAGCAACGAGAACTTGGACGTTGGGAAAAGTGGCGTGAGGTAGTCGAAGGGTACGCGGTCGCGCACGTCTTTCGGGTCTAAGCCATTAATCTTGCTAACTTTGAGCAGGGCAAAATATTTTTCACCTTCTTTTGGCGGACGGATGGCACCGCGCACCGTATCGCCGGTTTTGAGGCCAAAAAGTTTAATTTGTGAAGGAGAAACGTAAATGTCGTCGGGACTGGTTTGGTAGTTGTAATCCGGGGAACGCAGGAAACCGTATCCATCAGGCATCATTTCCAAGGTTCCGAGGCCTTCGATGATACCGTCGAGCTCTACATCGAACTTATCTTTGGCCATTACAGGCATTACTTCCTGCTCCTGCTCCTGCTCCTGCTCCTGTTTTTCAGCGTTGTTATCGTTGTCGGTATCGTTGCTGGTTTTAGCGGTATTTTGTGGCCTTGTCACGGTTATTTCATCGTCGTCTTCACCGCCACTTGTTGGTGTAAACTCTTCTTCTTCCAAGTTGCTCAGTTTGGCGGCCTCAGGGTCGAACAAGCCCGGCGCGCCGGGGCGTTGCGGCTGTGGGCGGTTGCGATCACGGTCGCGGTTGCGGCGGTCTTCCCAGCGGTTGCGGTCGCGGTTGCGACGGTCTTCCCACTCTTTGCGGCGGCCACCACCTTCCTGGTTTTGTTCTGGGGGAGCGTTGCGGTCGCGGTTTTGCGGTTGTTGTTCTGGGGGAGCGTTGCGGTCGCGGTTTTGCGGTTGTTGTTCTGGGGGAGCGTTGCGGTCGCGGTTTTGTTGCTGATCGCGGTTAGGCCGGTCGTCGCGTAGGCGATTTTGTTGTTCCCGCGGATTGTCGTCTCGTCGGTCCTGTGGATCTGGCCGCATTGGTTTAGGTGCTTCTGCCCGCGGTGCTGGTTTAGCAGGTGCCGGTTTTGCTGGTTCTGGCCTTTTTGTTGGCGCAGGCTTCCTGGTCGCTGGAGCGGCTTTCTGTGGAGTTGCTTTCGGCGTTTGGAGGGGCTTTTCCACATTATCGTCGCCCATCGTCACGGCCGTTCTGGCGCGGCGACCCGTTTGTGGGTTGGGTTCATCAACGACAGGAACGTCCTTGTTAGCGGAATTTTTTTGAGCAAGTGCTTGTTCATCTAGAATCTTATAGACGAGGTCTTGCTTCAGCAATTTGTTGTAGCCTTTAACGCCGATGCGTTGTGCTATCTCTTTGAGTTCGGTGACCAGCTTGTCGTTAAGCTGTAAAATGTCGTACATGGTGGGATTGGAAAAAAGTTAATAGAAGATAAAGCGCATTTAAAAACCATCTGATTAGAGGTTATGCAAAAATGAATGCGCGGAAGGAGTGGATTTAATTGAAAAGAGTGAAACAAGGAATAATTCCTTGTCAATTGTTACTACTTCGTGTTGATATTTGGACAAAAGATCGCAAGAAAGTGGCCTGTAAGTGGCTAAGTGCCTGGGAGGGTTTGATCAAAAAAAGTGCAAAGAAAAAATGATGTTCGGTGGCCAGCAAACTCCAAAAAGCCTCAATGCAGCACTAAAAACAAACGAAACAGCAAAGGGAACAGTAAGGGAGTGGTGGATTTTAAGGTTGGTGGCTGGCACCGAATTCTCGATTTGAGCAAGGCAAAGATAAGCGGGTTTTTAAATTCAACCTATCTTGCGGCATATTTTTCACCAAAAGCAAATTATTTTTTTAAAAATATTTGGCCTCAGCTTCATTTTGAGGTGCTTTCAATTGGAAACGCGATGTCATTTAAACGAATAACAGAGCAAAATGTTGCAAAAGTAATTTTGGCTAATTGACTGCCTTGTTGAATTTGACTTAAATAAACCCAACGAAGGTTTCGATAACCCGCCTTCGCCAAGGCTTTTACAAACCACAATCGATACAACAACCCGCCTTCGCCAAGGCTTTTACAAACCACAATCGATACAACAACCCGCCTTCGCCAAGGCTTTTACAAACCACAATCGATACAACAACCCGCCTTCGCCAAGGCTACGGCGGGTAAACAATACACCTAATAATATGCTGCAACTCAAAACTATCCGCGAAGAAAAACAACGCATCCTTACTGGCCTCCGCAAACGCAACTGGGCTGGGCTACAACTAAAAATCATCGACAATATTCTGAGCCTGGACGAAGCGCGACGCAGTGGGCAAAAATCTGTCGACGATTTATTGGCAGAACAAAATCGCCTCTCGAAGCAAATCGGTGCGCTCATGGGCCAGGGAAAAAAGGCAGAAGCCGAAGCACTGAAAGCCCAGGTGGGCCTATTGAAAGAGCAGTCTAACGCGGCAGCAGAACAACAACGCGGTATTGAAAGCGCGCTGGACGAATTGCTGTACGCCGTGCCAAATTGCCCACACAAAACCGTTCCGAAAGGCAAGACGCCGGAAGAAAACAAGGTGGCCAAAGACTGGACCCAGCCATTCCCGCAACTGGCCGACGATGCCTTGGCACATTGGGATTTGGCCAAAAAGTACAACCTTTTCGACCTCGAACTGGGCGTAAAACTCAGCGGTGCTGGCTTCCCCGTGTACCGGGGAAAAGGCGCCAGGCTTCAACGCGCATTGATACAATTCTTTCTCGATGAGGCGGTTAAAGCTGGCTACGAGGAAATTATGCCACCGCTCCTGGTGAATGAAGATTCGGCAAGAGGCACTGGCCAACTACCCGATAAAGAAAGCCAAATGTACCATTGCACCGCCGATAACCTGTACCTCATCCCAACGGCGGAGGTGCCGGTAACCAACATCGTGCGCGATGAAATTATCCCTGAAAAAGATCTGCCCATAAAAATGACCGCTTACACGCCCTGTTTCCGCCGGGAAGCTGGCGCCTGGGGCGCGCACGTGCGCGGGCTCAACCGCGTGCACCAATTCGACAAGGTTGAAATCGTGGTAATCGATCACCCGGAAAATTCCTACAAAACCCACCAGGGCATGTTGCGCCACGTGGAAAAACTGCTGAAAAAACTGGAACTGCCCTACCGCATCCTCCTGCTATGCGGTGGCGACATGGGCTTTGCATCTGCTAAGACCTACGATTTTGAGGTGTGGTCGGCAGCGCAAAAACGCTGGCTGGAAGTAAGCTCTGTTTCCAATTTCGAGACATTCCAAACCAACCGCCTCAAAGCGCGTTACCGCGATGCCAATGGGCAAATCCAATTGGCACATTCGCTGAATGGCTCTGCGTTGGCTTTGGCGCGCATCGTCGCGGCCTTGTTGGAAAACAACCAAACAGCGGAGGGCATTGCTATTCCAAAGGCGTTGTGGAAGTATACTGGGTTTAAGATGATTTGAGGGTTACGGTGGACGGTGGACGGTGGACGGGTTGCACAGCCTTTGTGCATTCTTTTGGCATTTGTGTTTCAGCACCGAAGTTAGGAATTATTTCCTTTGTGTTCAATGGATGCTGAAATACTATTCTCAAAAGCAAAGACAGATGTTGTGCCCGTCTACCGTCCACCGTCCACCGTCCACCGAAAATAAGCAACAGTTTATCGAATAATCTAGTTTGCATTATAAACCAAGTGTACTTTTGCTGCATGAAAAAACAGCTGCTTTCCCTTTGTCTGCTTTGCTGCTCAACCCAGCTATTCGCGCAAAAAACCACCATTCAGGGGCGGGTTACCGACAAATCGAAGGAGGCACTGGTTGGCGCCAATGTATTTTTGCGCGATACCTACGATGGTGCTACTACAGATGCCGAGGGCAACTTCCAATTTGAAACGGAAGAAACCGGCGACCAGGTTTTACAAGTAATCTATTTAGGCTACGATTCTCTGATTAAGAAAGTTACACTGAAAGGCGGCACAGTTGAATACAATCTCGTATTGCGGGAAAGTTTCAACGAGCTTAAAGTCGTGGTGATATCTGCCGGCGCTTTTGAAGCGAGCGATGAGCGCAAAGTCACCGTACTGAAACCATTGGATATTGTGACAACGGCTTCTGCTGGTGGCGATACTTATGGCGCCTTAAAAACCCTCCCTGGAGCACAAGTGGCAACAGGCGACCAAGAGGGCTTGTTTGTGCGCGGCGGCACCGGATCTGAGGCGCCGACGTTTATCGACGGCATGTTGGTGCGCACCCCGTTTTCTGCCAGCACGCCCGATTTTGCAGCAAGGGGCCGTTTCAACCCTTTTCTGTTTAAAGGTACGGTGTTCAGCACGGGCGGTTACTCGGCGCAGTACGGCCAAGGCATGTCTTCGGCGCTGGTACTGGAAACCCAGGATTTGCCCGACCGCTCGGCAGGCACGCTGGGCATTTCAAGTGTTGGCTTGAGTTTTGGACAGCAAAAACTGTGGAAAGAGCAAGGCAGGGCAGCAGGTGTCAGCGTCAACTATACCGATCTGGGGCCTTATTTCTTATTGGTAAAACAAACCCCTGATTTCACTAAAAAACCGCGCTACCTCGGCTTCGACACCTTTTTTCGCCAAAAAACAGGCAAAACCAGTATGTTGAAATTTTATGGCTACTACAACACAGGTGGCGTTGGCTTCGATACAAAAGCCGCCGACGGCAATATCTTTGGGTTTAAGGTGACCAACCACAACGTGTACACCAACCTCAATTGGACGGGCATCCTCAACGATAACTGGAAACTGAACATCGGCAGCTCCTTTTCCCGCGATTGGAACAACATTTCAACCTCCTACAACGTCGGTTTTTTGAGCCCGGATACTTTTAAAATCCGCAATGAACTGCTGCAAGTGCGGGCGGTGGCGACGCGCTATTTTGGCCGATTGACGACCCTGCGCATGGGCGCGGAACACCAGTATGGCACCGACGATTTCAGGAATAGCTATGTAGGAACGACCTCAATTGAGGACAACTATTTGGCTGCTTTCGTGGAATCCGACCTCTATATAACGACCCGATTGGTGGCGCGCTTGGGGCTTCGCGGCGAATATTCTGCCTTACTGGATAAACCCAATCTGGCACCACGGGTATCATTGGCCTACAAATTTGGCGCGAACGACCAGGTTTCCTTCGCCTGGGGGCATTTTTACCAGAAAGGCGACAGCCTTTTGCGCTGGCGTGGCCAGAACAACGGTGAAGTGCCCGGCTTTCAACGCGCGGAGCACTATATCCTCAATTACCAGTTCATAAAAAGCGATCGCACCCTGCGCATAGAAGGGTTTTACAAGAAATATACCGACCTCATCACGACCCTCGGCGATGTTGGCAACGACGGGAAGGGCTATGCCAAGGGTCTGGAGTTGTTTTACCGCGATAAAAAAACCTTCCCCGGTTTCGATTATTGGGTTTCCTATTCCTGGCTCGATACCAAACGGAAATTCCAATGGTATCCGCTGGAGGTACAGCCTACTTATGCTGCCAACCACATTGCTACTTTGGTGGCGAAGAAGTTTTTCCCGAAAATCCGCACCAGCGCGGGACTTACCTACAGCTATTCTACAGGCAGGCCTTATTTCAATCCCAACCGCCCGGCTGCAGCATTTTTGGCTGACCGCACCCCTGCCTATCAAAACCTCAGCATCAATTTAAGTTACCTGACCATGATCCGCAAAGCCTTTACCGTCATCGTACTAGGCGTTACCAACGTATTGAACCAGGAACAGGTGTTCAATTACCGATATTCTCCCGATGGTACCATGCGCACTGCCATCACCCCGGCTGCCAAGCAGTTTTTCTTTGTGGGGGCGTTTATGAGTTGGGGTACGGATAGGCGGCAGGAGATATTGGATAATCAGAATTGAGATGTGGGGACAGGTGCCTGATCGCAGCATAGCAACGGGAGCCTGTGCTGCGTTCATACGTCTACCATGAGAAAGGGGATAAAGCGCCGCAATCAGTCAAACATTCACAACAAACATTTCAAAAATAAAAACAATGAAAAAATTAGGTTCAATTATCGCATTTTGCTTGTTGGTTATGACCATGCAGGCACAGGAGGCAAACACAAAATTCGTCAAGGCAATGGAGAAAGCCTTGTCGGGCATGGACACCTTGAAAACAGCCGAGCAATGGCTGATTGCATCAAACAATTTTGAACGCATTGCGCTCAAGGAGCCAAAAGAATGGTTACCAGCCTATTATGTAGCTTTGAGCCAAACGATGGCGTTCAACATGGCAAACGACGATTCCATGCATGAGCTTATGGCCAAAAGAGCGGAGGAGTTCGTCAACAAAGCGGATGCGCTCAACCCTGACAATTCCGAAATTTATGTGCTAAAAAGCATGGTCTCCAGTTTGTTTGTCCGCATCAACCCGATGGTCAACGGGCAAAAATACGCCCCTGCTGCACAGATGCAATTAGAAAAAGCCATGAAGCTTGACCCTGAAAACCCTCGCGCGTACACGCAAAAAGGCATGACCCTGTTTTTTACCCCGGAGCAATGGGGAGGCGACAAAGAAGCGGGTGTTGAATTGATGGAAACTGCCGCGGCGAAGTATGCGGTTTTCAAGCCCGCGTCGAGCATTGCACCAGCTTGGGGCAAGGAGATGAATACGGCGATTTTGGAAATGGCGAACAAATGATGCCCAAGCAATGTTTTTTATGGTAGAGAGTGCTGCATGAAATGCCAAATATCAGTAACTTTGTTTCAGCATTGAAACCTTTGATACCTTTTGGCGTTCTTTGCGTCTATATCCTCAATCATTCACAAAAAATATAACTTTACCATGTCAATAGGACTTATCGTCATCAGTGTTGTTTTTATGGTCATTGGCTTGATCATAAGCAATGTGCTCAAAAGCAAATTCAAAAAGTACTCCCAGGTGCCGCTATCCAACGGCATGAGCGGTGCTCAGGTAGCAGCAGCAATGCTGAAATACAACCAAATTTTCGATGTAAAAATCACCCAGGTGGAAGGCCAATTGACCGACCACTACAATCCACAGGATAAAACGGTGAACCTCAGCCACGATGTGTACAACGGTCACTCGGTCGCAGCGGCGGCGGTAGCAGCCCACGAATGCGGGCACGCTGTGCAGCACGCTACGGCGTACAGTTTCTTACAAATGCGCTCGACGCTGGTGCCCATTGTAAGCATCGCCGCCAACTTGCAGCAATACCTGTTTATGTTTGCCATCGCGGGCTTGGGCATGTTCAACAACCCTATCCTGATGATCGTTGCCTTGGCTGCATTTGGTATCACTACCCTGTTCAGCCTTATCACTTTGCCTGTAGAGTTTGATGCCAGCCACCGCGCGTTGGTATGGCTCGACGGCAGCGGTTTTGCCCGTGGCGAAGAATATAATGGTGCCAAAGATGCCCTCACCTGGGCAGCGATGACCTACGTTTCTGCTGCATTGGCGGCGTTGGTGCAGTTCTTGTACCTGCTGTGGATGTTGGTGGGGAGTCGGGACTGATCCCGCTAAATTTAAGAATAAAAAAAGCTCATCTCGTTTTCGGGGTGGGCTTTTTTTTAACTAAATTCAGTCCTGGTACTTATTTCAAACAAATGACAATACCTGAAAATTGAATACTTCGACATGTTGCCATAATTTCTGAAAAATTGACATTACTTTTGATTCCATAAATCAACCATGAAAAAAATAAACCCATGCCATTAGAAGAACCACTTGACCAATTCGATTTTGCTTCCAACCATTTAGGCGCAAGGGACATAATCGCCTTACTTCAAAAAAACGGCTTTCCCCAAACGTACGAAACCGCCGATGGCGTAATTATCATCGATGGCCAATCTTCACTGGATTGCCGCGTGAAGAAAGACGCAGACAATATTTGGACACCAGAAGTGTCCGTTAAATGGTTGAGCGGATATGTCCTGATCCCTGCAGTTATTATGAGTCTGGTAGCTGGAGCGGTTGGCTTTACGGGCATGATTGCAAAAGTAGTAAGTGCCTTTTTGGGCCTTGGTATCGGAAGTATACTGCTTGATGCTAAGAAAAAAAAGACTTTGGCGCAGCTCGATGCTGCGCTATTTGAATAATATGGTTGCCAATATCGGTGTTAATTTTGCGCATGAAAAAGACAACCCGTATGCGCGCTACAATATTAACCCACTTCATCCTCTTGCTTATTTGCAGCCAGGGTTGTGTTGAACCTGTTGATCCAAGTGCACGCTTGAATGCACAACTATTGCCCCCCACCCCCCTACCCGCCAATGTCAGCATCAGCAACCTTAACTGCTGGTCGGAGCAAGGTCAGTTTTTTATCACGGGTATCTGTGTCAATGAATCCAATACTTGGCAGAAAATCTGGCTCCAGGCCGAGCCAATGGACAAAGATGGCAAACCTTTGAAAATCCAGACTTTCGGCTCCGTAGTATTGCCCACTTTCTCCAGCGCCGTGCCGCCAAAAGGCCGTACAGCTTTTTTTGCTGGCTGGCCATTGTCTGATTTTAAACTTGCGCCCGACTCCTGCCGCGTACGCGGCGCAGGCGCGATTCAAGTGCCTGCTGGCCCCATACTTTTGGTAGAACAAATCAGCGGTGTGAAAATGCTGGCACCGCAACAAGCCGGACAAGCTGCAACGGAAGAAATTGCCTGGCAAATAAACGCCGTGCTCAACAACCCCATGCCGCTCCCAGCCGCGCACCCGCGCTTGGAACTCCTGCTATTTGGAACGGATAACCGCTTGTGGTTCAGCACTTCGCTCAATCCCGAAGACCCGCAAACCAAACAAATGCTTTCCCTCGAAAAAGAAGGGGCGATGCAGCCCGGTGAAAAACGTCAGATAGGCGTGTACGCTTTTTATGAGCAGTTGCCGGAGGTGTTGAAAGCCAAGAAGATTGGGCGGGTGGAGATGATGGCGTTTGAGGAGCGTTAGCACGGCATTTATGCCGCGCTAACGACCTACAGCTTCCTTAGAATAGTCGTCTTCGTAAAATCAGGGGTGTAGGCAACCGGGCAATAAATATCCAATTCAACCTTGAATTGCTCCTTTATCACATCCTGAAAACTGGCGAGGTAATACGGGCGTTCCGTATTGTCGACCACCAGCAACCCATTGGATTTCAAGTGTGGAATAGCCTGCTGGATACACGAAGGTCGTGCGCGGCCATCAACCAGGATGAGGTCAAAATGATCCGCTGGAAAGGTGTTGATGGCGCGGGCGTATTTTTCATACGTCAAATGACCTAGTAGCGGGGAACCACTCATAAAATCGTCCGGATTTTCCGGAGATCGCTGTTCAGTGCCATTGTACGGCTCTGGCGAAATAAAAATACCCTGCCAATTCTGGTAGCCTTTTTTTTCAACCATTTCTGTCAACCGGCTCATCCATTCGATAGCGTCTTCCACAGTTGACACATACCCGTCATTTTTGCAAAAAAACAAGGTAGAACCCCCTCCGCCATATTCAAAAACATTACTTTTGGAAAGCTTTTGTTGCTGTAGAAAATCGATTGCTGCAAAGTTCAGCCAGGGGAGTTCATCCACAACGGAATTTCTGCCTTCCGCAAAAGATTGGCTCCATCGGTTTTTGTACGACCAGTTTTGACGAAAATGTGCAGCGCTTTTTGCGAATATTAGGGATTGCCAAACAAAAAAGGGCAGAGAATTTTTCCAGGACATTGATGGGTACGATTTGGCGCAAAGGAAAGGAAAAGCGGCGACTTCGATAGAAACAACTACTACTCATAATAATAGCGCACTTTTTCGCTCACAAAACATGAAACTACGACTACTTGCCATAGCCCTAACTATGGCCTTCAGCGCCAATTTAATAGCCCAAACGCCTATTAGCGGAATCATTAACCGCTACACCCCCGTACTTGGATTCGAATGTGACACATCGGTCTTGTTGGTGGGCGGGACAAACGGGTTTGCCCCAGGCGACCTGGTATTATTGATACAAATGAAAGGCACTACCGTAAATCTTGATCAAAACAGTTCCTTTGGAAATATACTGAGCACGGGCACAACAGGCAATTTTGAACTCAATCGCATTGAAAGCATGGGCACAGGGAAAATAGCACTTCGATACCATGTTACAAGATCATACGATATTATCGGCAGCGTCCAGCTGGTTCGTGTACCGGAGTATATCGATGTGACGGCTTCGAACCTGGATTGCCAAGCCTGGAATGGAAGCACGGGCGGGGTATTGATTTTAGATGTTTCTGGCACACTGAACATGCAGGGAAATCTGGATGTGAGCCGGCGCGGCTTCATCGGTGGACAAATAATGGACACCAACAATGCAGGCACGCATGAAACCAAATATTTTTATCCCGTGAATCCAGACTTAGCTGCCGCAAAGGGCAATGGAATCGCGACAATCCCAGCAGATCATTCGTTTGGCCGTGGCAAAGCGGCCAATGGTGGCGGCGGCGGTAACGCCCACAATGCCGGTGGCGCTGGCGGCGGGAATGCCGGGGAGGGGGGCAATGGTGGCCTTGAATACTTCAACACCCCGAACCAACCCACGCAGAATACAAATGGAATAGGCGGACTAAAAGTTTTTGAACTGGACGGTTTAAAGGCAATCCTGGGCGGCGGCGGCGGTGCTGGCCATTCCAATGACGATTCCGGGGTTTCCGGTGGCAATGGCGGTGGCATCATTATCATCCGGGCAAATGCCATACAACCCAACAATTTCAAGTTGGCGGCGAATGGCGGCAATGTGCTTTCGCCAGGAACAAATCGAAATGATGGGCAAGGCGGCGCTGGCGCTGGCGGCACCATTATTTTGCAGGCGAGTTTGATACTCGACAACTTGAAGGCTGAACTAAAAGGCGGTGTTGGCGGCGATTGCCTTTTTTATGTTAATTCCCAAATCATAGGGCCAGGTGGTGGTGGTGGCGGTGGGAAAATGGTGAACAATCAAATGTTTCCAAACCTTTTTGTAGACAATGCGGGAGGCTTGAATGGCAAGGCCAACCAAAACTTGAGCAATGGCGCTCAGCCAGGCCAAAACGGTACCATCGTCATCAATACACTTCCTTTGCCTACGGGTACTAATACCCATGCTACAGAAATCGACATCTCCTTCTGCCCAGGTGATTCGGTTACAATAGGCGGCACAGTTTATTCAACGCCAGGTACTGTTTTGTCTTCATTTGTCACCTCAAGCGGCTGCGATTCCCTTCTTCGATACAATCTGGCATTTAACGCGCAACCAACCAGAGCAGAAATTATCACATTTTGTCAAGGCTCTTCGGTGACCCTCAATGGCGTAAGTTATGCGCAAGCACAGGAGGTGATTGATACCATAACTTCGGCTACCGCCTGCGATACAATCGTCGTGTACACCCTGAAAGTGAGCGAATACGCTACTGCGCAGCAAAAAATAAAACTCTGTCCGGGCTCCAGCATAAACCTACATGGATTGACCTACGACAAACCAGGGATCGTAATTGATACCATCCTCGCTTTACTGGCTTGCGATACCCTTCTGACAACCACCATAGAATGGGCCGATTTGCCAACACTAGTACGTGAAGTTGTTTTATGCAAGGGCCGATCCATCACGTTGGGCGGCATCAGCTACTCCCAGCCGGTCATTGTCCAAGATACCGTTCCTGCTATAAATGGAGGCTGTGACACTTTGCGGACCAATATTTTGCGGGGTGACGAACCATTATCCTTTTTGCCCGCAGACACGGTGATCTGTGCTGGCGACCGAATAACACTTTTTAGCCCTTACCCCAACACTTATTGGAACGGAGCTGGCCCAGCGAGCAGCTTCGATGTGGTAGCACCGGGCTTGGTCATTGCTTCCGCAGCAAACCCCGAAAGTTGCCCCAGACTTGATTCAATAGTAATAAAAACCTGTTGCAGCGACCACAATGTGTACATGCCCAATGTCTTTTCACCCAATGATGACGGGCAGAATGACGAATTTTGCCTGTATGCTACGGAGCAATGCGCGCAGTTTGTGCTGCGTGTATTTGACCGTTGGGGTGCATTGCTTTTTGAATCGCGGCAGGCGGATGTTTGTTGGGACGGCACTTACAGGGGCCGGTTAATGCCAACCGGCGTTTATGTATGGATTGTCGCCTTTCATTCAGACAGGACGTTTTCTCGGGAAATATTGAAAGGAAGTGTTACCTTGATTCGGTGATGCTTTGCTTGGATGTGCCATTGTAAACCACGCCTATTTTAAAACAAGTACTTTTAAACCTAAACATGAAACAACGACTACTTACAGGCTTATTTGTCATTGCATTGGGCACTGGTTTTTTGGCTCAAAATCCAATTAACGGCATCATAAATGACTATTCCCCAGTTACGGGCTTTGAATGCGACAGCTCCGTATTGTTGGTTTCCGGCACTTCCGGACTCGCAGCAGGCGACTTGGTTTTATTGATTCAAATGCAAGGGAGCGCCATTAGCAAAGCTAACAACAGCACATTTGGGGATATTCTGAGCAACGGCAGCGCTGGAAATTACGAGTTTAACCGCATTGAAAGTATTACCGCAGGTAAAGTGCGGCTTCGATACAAAATAACCAGGTCTTATGAGGTGTCTGGGAGCCTTCAACTGGTGCGCGTCCCGGAATATGCAGATGTAACTGCCCAGCAAT
>JBBRWA010000155.1:0-13894 GCA_038246345.1 Chitinophagales bacterium | reverse complement strand
TCGGATTCAAAAATGGCCGCTTCTGAAGCATCCATAGGGCCACCTTGCCAACGCAAGGTTTCCTGACTGGCGGGTGAAAGTCCAAGATAATAATCGGGCGACTTGAAAGTGAGGTAACGTTTGGCCTGTACATGGTTTTCGACCAGCCGTGCAACGCGTTCGGGTAGTCCCTTTGCCCGCAGGAAGTCGGCGCCTACCATTTCATGGGAAACAGTTCCGAGGCCATCCATTTGAGCGACGCCTGTTTCTGCGCATAAATGCCCGATGTCGTGCAAAAAAGCAGCTAAGACTACTTCCGGTTCAGCCCCTGCTTCCAATGCCAGTTGGCCTGCCTGACTGGCATGTTCCACTTGAGAAACAGGCTCACCAATGTATTCGGAGTCTCCATGTAGTCGGTATAGATCAAAAATTTGCATAAAATAGAATTAGGAATTTGAAGGCTAATCTGCCAGAATTTCTGCTGCCAGTCCGAAACTCAGCGTCATACCCGCACCACTCAAGCCATTTATGATCCACACCTTGTCTTCAACAGTTTCTACCAGCGCATTCTTACCTGGAACTTTTGGATAAACCCCGTGCCATGTTTCCACGATGCGCGGATCCGGGAATTGGGCAAAAGTGCTGAGGTATTTAAGTATCTCCTGGTTGATTTCCTCCCGGTCAAAAGGCTGTACATCCCAGCCATACTCATGGCTATCGCCGATAATAAGTTCTCCAGCAGCGTTTTGGGAAAGCAGCACGTGGATGCCCCATTGTTGAAACAGCGGATTTTCCTGATCGTATCGGTCGCTAACAGCTTTCAAGGAGGGACAATTGGCGAAATTGTCGTAGTGCCGCAGGGTCAATCCCGCACAAAGGGAAGGCCCCAGTTGCCAGGCATCGGGTTGGGGAGCGGTGCGCATCATTTGAAGTTTGCAGCGGGTTATGCCACTGGCTGCAAATAAAGTAGGATACAGCGTTTCAAAATCCTGTCCACTGCAGATGTAAACCTTTTCTGTGGCCCATTCATCGTAAAAATCAGCCACATAGCCAGTATTCACATGGGTAATGGCTATGCTCCAAAAAAAATCGACCCCCAATTGTTGTTCCAGGTAAGCGGCAAGTTGCGGCATTGCTTGTCTTGGACTAACGGTACACTCTGTACGGCTCCATAAGCCAGTTTTTAACCCTTGCAGGCGGGTTGCGGGCGACAATTTTTCTATTGCTGCCGGGCTTAGCAGCGCACAATCATAGCCAGCACCAACGGATCGCGCCGTGAATTCTTCCAGCACAGCCTGTTCATCGGAGTGGTAAGCGAGTGTCAGGGAGCCATTTTCTGTTACAGTTATCCCGGTTTCTTTGGCTAAATCCAACCATACCTCCCGACTTTTCAAGGCCCTTGCCAGGTTTTTTCCGGGTGCCTGGCCTACCGGCCAGATTAAGCCGAAGTTGCGGATACTGGCCCCAACGGCGCGGGGACTGCGCTCGAAAACAGCGACTTTTTTCCCTTGCCTTGCTGCGGTGAGCGCAATCGCCAGGCCTACTATCCCGGCGCCTATTACGGCGACATCATATTTTTGCTTCATGTTGTAGGAATGGGTTGATTTTGTAGCATTGAATCGCGAAGTGGCTCATTGGCCTTTCGTTGAAAATATTTCAAGGAGAATAGCATCATGCCCAATAATAAAATGGCCCCGAGGTAGCATAGGTCTTGGTAAAATTCGAGCCAGCTCATGCTTGAAAATCCGAAATTTCGCCACAGTAATATAACGACACTTCCCAGATAACCAATCGCATCTGCCACATACATCAAGAACCCCACATTACCGGATTCCTTAAATGCAGCCAGAATCCGATCAAACAGGATGCCATTAAATATGATATAGGGAATAAATAAGGCAACCCCGGTACTTATCATCCAAAGCACTGGCGAAATGCGCTGCTGCTGAAACAAAAAAGTACAAGCTGCTAGCAACAAACCACAAGCGATTGTCAATAAGTGATTGATTTGTAATGCTTTGAAGTTGTCTTTTACCACCATCAAAATACCCAGGCCCAGCAAGGTGATGGCGGCAACGGGCAGTTCTGCGGTTGTTAATATGGCCGGTTGGCTGCCGTAGCCAAGTTCTGTCCAGATTTCTACCGCAAAATTATCGCGCAAATCACGCAAAATCGTCAGCACCAAATAGGCCCCAATCAGCAACACAAATCCGGGTGCATAGCGGATCCAAAGCTCCCTGCGCTGGGTACTTGTCATCGGTAGCCGTTCGGAGCGCAATGCTTTGTCTGCAGCACTTGGAGGCGGAATTTGCTGCAACATCCACACCGAGAGGAACAGGGGTGGAACAAAAATCAAACCTGTCACAAACGGCATCCAAAACTCCGATACGCCCTGGACATCCAACAACCATTTGCCCACTGATTTTACAAATCCGCTCGAAATGATAAAATTGATGCTGATGGCCGCCGTCAGCAGTTCCGTACTGCGCCGGCCTTCCAGATAGCTGAATACCAAGCCCCAGATCATACCCAGGGGCAAGCCATTGACGAATAGCCACAGCGCATTGTAAGGGAATGGCGTAACCGCAAAACCAAGTAGCGCCAGCAGTGCAGAACCCAATAAGGCTATCAGCCAAACGGCACGGTGCTGGGGACGCATGCTGCTGATGACCCGGATGCCAATGAATTTGGACAACGCATAGCCCAAAACCTGGCTCACCACCAATACTATTTTGAACTGGGTGCCCTGCCATTCCAGTCCGGAATATGCTGCAGCGGTAAAAGGTTTGCGCATGGCATACATGCAGCAATAAGCCGAAAAGGCTGCAATACAGGTATAGATAACAAGCACGGATGGACTTGACTGCTTGAGCCAGGGGTGCACCATGGATGTTTTCTCGATATTCATGGCGCAAGAGTACTGCCCACTATCCGTACCAGGTATGGGGTTACAAAAAGATAATAGTAAGCATACAAATTATTAATAATCAAGTACTTAAACTTAATATTGGCGCCCGAATCAACAATTTACCTTAGCGCCCCATTAAAAAAATTTCTTATGATCAAACTAGTCGTATTCGATATTGCGGGCACTACTGTGCGTGACAATGATGAGGTGTTGTATTGTTTTCGCAAAGCCTGCCAGGAAACGGGCATTCACGTGCCCGACAGTCGGCTGAACGCCTTAATGGGCGTTTCAAAATTGGAGGTATTCAAAATTTTATGGCAGGAGCAATTGCCCGAAGCCCCGGAATCTCTGATGGAGGAAAAAGCGACAAACACCTACCATATTTTTAGAGAAATCCTCGAAACCTACTACCGAAATATCCACGTGGTGCCAACAGAAGGCGCACTGGAAGTTTTTAGCTGGTGCCGCGAACAAGGGATAAAAATCGCCTTGAACACAGGTTTCTACCGGGAAGTCACCGATATTATCCTCGGTCAGCTTGGCTGGTATCCTGGTGGCATGATTGATTTTGTTGTCACCAGCGATGAGGTCATTGCCGGGCGTCCTGCCCCGCACATGATCGAAGCAGCAATGGCTCAATTTGGCATCGCTGATCCAAAAGAGGTCATCAAGGTTGGTGACACACCGGTGGATATTTTGGAAGGCCGGAATGCTGGCTGTTTGCGCACTTTTGTGGTGGTAAATGGTACCCACAGTGCGGAGGAATTGGGGGCGTTAGGGAGCGATGGGCTGTTAAAGAATTTATTGGAATTGATACCGGCGCTGTCATTGATTCAATAATGGAGGGCTGTTTTAGTGGTACGTTCAAGCCTTTGGTGTAACTTGGTAAAAAAGAGAAGTGGTTGTTCTATAAGTACGCTTAGCAAAAAATCGATTTATTCGTGCCAAATATTCGTTGGCTTGGGCAGGGCGAAAAGTTGTCAACTTTTCAAAAGTTGACAACTTTGTGCTTCCATCTGGGCTTCCGAAAGGCAGTTTGGACGGTTGGCGTCCACTTCCGTTGGGGAATGCCATGAAAATGCGGTGGCTTCCGGGTTTTTGGTTTGCGCAAAGGCGCCCATGTAAGCTGCCAGAATAAAGGCCATGGACCATGAGAAAGGGGTGATTTTTTTCATAAATGGTTGGTTTTAAGTAATAAGATAAGATTGTTTGTGTCGGAACTTGATGGGGTGTTTAGATATATAAATTTGGCTCTGGCGTCGAAATTTATACAGGCGCTTGTAGTTGTTATTTTGTTGATTTTTCTTTTTCATGGAAGCGTAACGCTCACTATATTTATTTCATTCGTTGTCAACACCCTAGATCGATCCATTAGGTTTGCAATCCTTATTTAAACTTCCCAGCCTCATTTGAAAAAGAACTGGGAAAGTATTTTGAGTCCATATCATTTTACAATTTCAAAATAGGTACTATTTGAACCAAAATAGGAATGGTTTCCGGTCAACAGCCCAAATCGAACTCCATAGCGGTCGTCCTTAAGGTATGTAGGTGACCATAGCGTAATTTCATAGCCCGATGGCATTTTCCCACATACAAAGAAATCGCCATTGCCATAATTGTATTCGTGGACGATATCTGTGCAAAGATGTTTTAAAATTCGCTTTGCCTCTGCTTTGTTGGCTTTGCCAGGCCCAAAATTGAAGTTGGCGAGGCTCTGTTCGATGAGGCTTTGGCTCGGAGGCTGATTACAGAAATTATTGGCGCAGCCCGTGCAATCATCCTCTACTGCCGCTCGAACGATGGCATATTTATAGGTAGCCAGAGGCAAGGGATTTGCCGGGTCTAGAAAGTGTCGAACCGGTCCATTTTTAATTGACAGATTTTCATCACAAAGCCCCACCTTGTTTCTTCCTATGCAGTGGAAAAGGGTTTTTTTCACTCCGGCAAAAAGCACGAAACCAATGTGAAATACATTGCCGCTCGTATCGCTCCAGTAAATAATATCCCCATTTTTAAAATCAGACTGATTGATGCTCCCTTTATCCTCAAACTTGATGTTTTTCAACGCTGAAATTCTGGACGAAATATTTTTTTCAAGGGTTGTCGTTTTACGTTGATTATTTGCATTCCCTTCCGGAAAACTAACCAATGCATTTTTAAATAATTGAAAAATAAACCCGGAACAATCCAATCCATAAATATTATGGGTACAAACCGCGTCACTTCCAGGTGGTAGCTGTAACATTTTATAGTTCTTAGAACCCCATGAATAAGCTAATCCGTTCAAGGGGGGAATATTGTTTGGGTACTGAAAATTTTGCCGGTTAGTTAAAGACATCGCAACAGTTGCCATTTTGCCAAGCATTAAGGTGTAGGCTTGGCTGGGCGTGAGACCATCATAGGGGTCATTTCGTGACCAATCGTAAAAAAATGCAGAATCGTTTTCGATCATAAAATCCTCCAAATTCCACCCATTAGGTAAAAGAATATCTTTGGTAGTGATTTGGTCAGCGATTTCGAGTTGATCGAATTGGTCAAGTAATTCCTGAGGTGTTTCGTCTGCTAAATCCTCAGTCATATTTTTTTCATCTTTTTTGCAATTGGAAACGAGCAAAATAGCAACCAGTCCAATTAGGAACAAGGATGTGAGAAATTGATTTTTCATTTTTAAAAGTTTAAAAGTTTAAAAGTTCGAAAGGGGTGTCGACTGGTTTAAAACAGCAGGCAATTGAGGTGAAACCATGAATTTAACCCAACTTGGTTATAAAGCCCTTACAAGTACCTGTTAATCAGATACATAGATGCATCGGATTTATTTTTGGGGTAACACATATTTTTTAATAGTAAAAGGCATTTTCTTGTAATTTAGAGCTTCGTAAATTTCATGTACCTGTTTTACAGGCTGACTGCATTTTTTTATTATTATAACTTGTTCTTTGTTGTTTTTAAAAGAGGAAGTGATTAGTTTTTGTGTGTTCATAATGCGTATTATATTAGTCCAGTCGTGGTGTATGTTTTTTTGTTTTAATTGATACCTAATTGTGTTTCGGATATTGACCGATATAAAAACTATTCCTAATTTGACAAAGTAGAATTAATCAATTACTATTTATTCTGTCATTCCCTTTCGTCACCAGATAAATACCCAAAATAAATTTCGTCTTTGTATTCATTTTTTGCGGTTTCAGGTGTGACGAGGTCAAATGCTTGTACATTCTTAGATGTGAATATTGGAGGAAGGAATATTCTTGTTTTTAATCCCATAATTTTAAAAAGTGGCGTCAATCCTTCCGCAGAAATAATTTTAGTTTCTAAGCCCCTGGAAAATTGAGTTGAAAACTTAAACTCGGCATCCGCAATATCAAATGTCGGGGCATCAATATTCGCATTTGCCTTAAGTTCAATCTTGCTGTTTGAAGTGTTTGAAATAATTATTGTCGCGTTTTCTGCTTCAACTAGTTCTGTGACGATGGCCCAGTTTTTATTCCACTTTCCAGCTCTGTAGAGTGCTAAAACTTGATTGCCGAGTTTTATACCATCCTTGATGGTTGACGTAGAAGTATTGTTTGATTTAAACATTGTGGAGTTTTCTTTAGAAAATTCCACAATGATTCCGGCATCTAAATTTGTCAAAACACTCCCCTGAGGAGCTGCTGTTCCAGATAGTTTTGTGGTTACTGATACACTGCCTTGTGAATTGTGCTCCAAAGGGGTTTTTGTTTCATCAGGTCGAATTTCAAATTCAATTCCAATTTCTTTTAAATTTGAGAGCCGCGTGAACACATTGTCCTTAAATGTGCCAATGTCTCCGAGTTCTAATGGAACCCCAGGATTCCATGTCGCATAATAACCGAATTTTTTTTTCATTTCATCGGTGTATTGTCGCTGTGCTGATGGCATATTGATTGAAGTTTAAATGTTTTTGCCTACTCTTGACGGTTTTCGGCATCTCCGTTTATAAGTGGCTGATGATTTTATTTTAAGCATAGCCACTTCGTACTTATGTTTTTTTCATTAATATCTGCCTATCATGTCCAATTTGATCGCCGCGCCTAACTTGACCGCCAATTGCGGCCCGCTAAATCCTTCGATATTTTCGCTGCGCTTAAATTCTGTGAAATATGCCTGTCCATAAAAAGGGCCGAGTTCGAGCCGGACACCGTATTCCCAGCCATTGAAAGCGATTCTATTGGTGCCCAAAAATGCTTTTCGTGTTTCCGTTTTAGAATCGAGGGCGTAATTACCACCCAAACGGCGGAAAGTAGGGCCTGCATAGGCGAAAATTTGCAGGTGATCCACTGCTTCTGATTCTATTGTGCAATTTAATACTTGGCAGGTTAACAGCGCACTGGAAGCGCTCACAAGTACATCAAGGGCTGTACTGTCTTTTACCCAAACTTGATTGGAGGAGCGAAAGCTGAACTGGAAGCCCAGGTTCTTGCGCATCCAGGGCCAAATGCCGTGGGCATCTGTATCTGCTTTATTGAAAGAAAAGCTGTTGATCCCAAGTGTTCCTGAAATTTCGTTTAAGCCTCCCGTTTGATGCTGGGCCAACAATAAGTTGTTGTAAAAAAAGGCCGTGTCGGCCACGCGTCTCGCAACCTGGCTTCGGTCGTTGGTGAAGACAGCAAACGAAAGGTCGCCGTAGAAATGCTTGGTCACAAAGGCTACGCCAAGCTTGCCGTTCCCGATTTTCTTTTGGCTGTCGCCACCGCCTGCCGTGGACTGACTCAAGTCGGTTAAAAGGGCAATCCTCGCCAGCCTCGAACTAGTGGTATCCGAAGCAGTTACGGCGACTATCAAGGCTTCCGAAATTACATTCGACTTGTTACTGGTTTCCAATTGACTTTTTAAAACTTTTAATTCTTCAATGGATAATTTTTCTTTTCCCTTTAGACGGTATGTATCGCCCCATTGCCCAAAAGCGAATAAAGGGAAGAAAATGGCGGCAAGCAATAATGTGGTGACTGAGTTTACTTTTACTATAAGTTTCATAATTAAGGCTTTTGATAAAAAAATCCACATCGTTGCACGATATTGTACAAAGGAGAGAAATTTAAAGGAGTGAACCGCAGGAAAAAGGGCCAGTCTACATGGCTGAAAGTGTTTTTTAACTTGGAAATATCTTCAGATTTTTAATCAGAGCATCAGTATTTTTTCATAAAAATGTTGAACCTGCCTGGTTAAGAAATTCTGAGATGATAAAGCGTAAGAATTTATAATAAGGTGCTCATATTCTAGTGACTTTTACAACCTCCTTTCCGCTTGAACCGCTCATTACCAAAAAATAAATACCCGCAGGCAATCCAGCCATTGAAACTGGGATGTTTTGAATGCCAGCAGACATTTCAGCATTCGCCAGAACCTTACGCACCAATTGACCTGTATTATCCATCAAATCAATGCTGATTGCCTGGTTTTCAACCAGCTCAAATTGCAGCATGGTTTGCTCCGTAACAGGGTTAGGAAATAATACAAGTTTGCTTGGCCCGAAGGATTCTGTTGCGCCCACAGTGGTCAATTGCTCCACCTGAATGCAAAACTGCCCCTTGGCCACAGCATTGTTATTCCCGATGCAGCGGCACCCGTCGATCAAAATATAGAAATCTTTCAGCTGCTCAGCGCCTAGATCTGCAATTTGGGCTGCGTAGTTTGAATTGCTCACGTCCATGTCCTCGTTGCAGGCAACCGGTACCAGGCTGCCGCAGCTGCCTTTGTAAACGGCCATCTGCGCATCACCTGAAGTGATATAATTGGCACCGGTGTTGCATTGTACAGTAGTGATCCGGTAATGTTTCCCATCGCCGGTAAATTTGTACCACAAACTGTTGTCAAGGCCAGAGGGGCTCCCAATGGTTTCTTCATAAAAACAACCATGACCCGTGGCGGGCTCGCTGGAATTTGTCGTGGCGTTGGTATTGTCAAAAATCGTAGAGGTTTGCGGATTGCTCACGCCTTTGCCAAACAGGTTTTGAATGGAAATAGCACCTGGACAAAGGTCATTGACCAAACCGGGAATTTGCACGGTAACGGTTCCATTTGTTGGAGTTATAGCCACAATGCCAGTGGTGTTTTGTGCGAAAATATCGGTTGGCTCATTCGCAAATGACACCACGGTATTTCCAACTGCAATCGCTTTGAACTTTATCTTAAATAACAGGTCGTTGGCGGGCAGGGTTTCTGCATTGACATCAAACCAGTATAAGCCGAATCTCCCCTGATTGTTCTGAGTGAAGTTGAAAGTACTGGCTACCAGTGGTAGTGCTGTACTATAGTTGACAATAGTATCAAAATCAAGCACGGCACTGTCCCAATTGACTGAAAATTGAAAGTTAGTTACGTTGCTGAAGCCGGTTGTTCTAACATCCAATTCAAAAACTTGTCCATTATCCACAACCGCATTGGAGATGCTGATGGCAATGGGGGTTTGTGCATTGATAAAATGACAAAAAAGGAAAGAAAGCAGGGTGCTGAAAAGGTATTTCATGATCGTTTTTTATGCTAATTGTGAAGTGAAATGGTTGATTTTCAATGGTTTTACTGTTTCAAGAAAAGCAGCTTTCCTGTGTGGAAATCATTTCCTGTTTGGAGTTGGTACAGCAGCAATTGGCTGTCCTTGCAATTGTCGCATGAAATGGGGATGGTGCTGTGGCCGGAAGGCAATACATACCGTTGGGATAAAATCAAATTCCCGGCTAAGGCGTGCAAGGCAAAATCGACCGTTTGCGCTTCGGGCAAATACACGTGCAGTTGCGCCGTTTCTGAAAATGGGTTTGGTACAACAAAGCAGCGCAAGGAAGCTGGATTTGGATCCTTGGATTGTAGCGTGACGCGTTGTTCCATCCCGCCATGGGCGGTAGCGATCGCCGGTGTTATTTTTCCATTCAACTGGAGAATATCTTGCACCCGAATGTTGGATGCTGCGTTTTCGGCAATGTCAAATTCTAGCCACAGCAAGTGGTCGCCTTTGGACAAGGGTGTTGGAAGCCCATTCGACGCTGCCCATACAAAGGTCAGATACCCATTTTCTGCCGCCGTTGAGTTCATGTTTTCAGCACCAAACGTTAGGATGTGTTCTGATCCAGTAGCTGTTCTGAACTGCATGACAGCAGGATCGAATTGGATGGTGAACTGGAAACTTTCCAGGTCATAGGGGCTGGACACACGCAAGGGGATCGAAAGGCTATTGCCCGTCAACACGCTATTGTGAAATTCTAATTCGAGCCCGTTCGGAAGCCTGTCTGCCGCTATCACGTCAATAATATTGCCGGGGGTATTGTTAAGTTCTGCATCGGCAATTTTTATACCCGTGAAATCTGCATCTGGGATAGATGTGTTCAGGTTGTTGTAACTCAGCACCTCGGGATATGCAGGGCTCCATGGGTTATTCGGAAGCGGGAATACATATTTCTTATCTACAAATCTCCAGGAATTGTTCAACGGCAGCGTTAAGTCAAGGCCCAATATCAATCGTTGAATCGCCACCAAATCGCCTCCGTTGATAAGTTTCGAATTGTCTGCATCCGCCGAAATGCGTCTGAATGGGCTGGTGAATGAGCTAAGTCCGAGAATATGCTTCTGTATGGTCACCAGATCGCCGCCGTTCACGCCATTTTTATAGTTGATGTTTTTTACGGGCGTAATCTGGTAATTACCACCCGCCGTAAGGGAAGAGAAGGTATAATTACCCGCATTGTCGGTCAAGGTTGTTTGGGTGCTGCCGCCGCTGAGCTGCACGGTTACGTTGCCGATTCCCAGGTTGTCTTCCCGTACGATTTTCCCGCTGATGCTAATGTTTGAGGCAATACAAACAGAACCTGCCAAAACAATTGGCGTTACTGGGGTGGATACCCCGCCAATTGATTGCGCTGCGTCAATTTGAGTAGGGTTGTCACTGAAATTAAGGGTGCTCGTATTCGAGTTGTTGCCCGTAAGCAATATGTTCAAAGTGCAGACAACCGTATTGTCTGGTACTGTGACCGGGGTGGAGTTGAACCAAAGCAATGCACCGTTCGTGCTGCTCAATACTGGATAATTACCCGTACCCGGCAAGCTGCCCGATTGGATGGATTGTAACTGGGCTACCTGTCCATTCCCGATATCGATCGACATTTGGAACGTTGTCACATTGTTGAAATTCCGGACTTTGACAGGCACCTGAACGACGGTGTTGGCACCCGCACAAACATTGTCATCAATATCAAATGTCAAGTCGGAGGAGGGGTTGGGTGGGGCGCCGATATCTTTGCAACAGATACGCCAGGTGTTTGCAGCGTCCCGATAAAAGACACATACCGTGCTGTTCGATCCAGGGTTCGGAATGGTGATGTTGTTGCCATTGCCCAGCACTGTACCGGAGTTCAATTTCCACTGCACATTCTGGTAGCTTGCATTGACCCCTAAGGTGATTTGCCCGCCTGCAATCCAGTTGGAATTGATTTCTCCTGTGCATTGCACCGGGTTGCATAGGAACACCTTCCGGCAACAGATGTACCAGCGGTTGTTCCAGAAATAACGCACGGTAATGGTACGCTCCACACAGGTTCCGGGCACTGGGTAAATGTTGGAGGTGTTGGCATTGCCGATATTCTGCGGCCCTCCGGGTGCATCGTCGACCGTCCAACTGACATTGGTCGTGCCGCTTTGATTCAGCGCAAATTGATACCCGTTGCTGGCTGACATATAGTTATAAGAGAAATCAAAGCAGTCGAAAGGGTTGCACAGCCACACTTTTCGGCAGCAGATATACCATCGGCCCGCCCAGAAATAGCGCACGGTGATGGTGCGTTCCACGCAGGTTCCGGGCACTGGATAAATGCTTGATGTGTTACTATTTCCAATGTTCAATGGCCCTCCTGGTGCATCATCAACCGTCCAACTGACATCGGAAGTGCCACTTTGGTTGAGTACAAATTGATAGCCATTGCTCGCAGGCACATAATTGTAGGAGAAATCTAAACAGTTGAAAGGGTTGCACACATATATTTTGATGCAACAAATCACCCAAGCACCGGAGCCGTCTTTAAACCGCACACTAACCCAATATTCTGCGCAATTGGCTGGTAGCGGCAGCAAATTGGACTGATCGGAACCAGTGCCCAAGGACTGCGTGACAGGTGAATCCACTGTCCAGGTAATCGTGGCGGGGTCGAATCCACCGATGGTATTGAGTTTGAAGCGATAGCCCGATTGGGTTGCGTCATAACTGTAGGTAATCAGGCCACAATTAAACGGGTTGCAGGGGTAATACCTGAAACAGCAAGCCTGGTAACAGGTGCCATCGAAATAGGTTGCGCTCACCGATTGTGCGATGGTATTGTTGCAGGGAACGGGCACAGGGATCAAGCTGGATTGGTATCCGGTGCCTGCTGCTTGTCCGGTAGCGTCATTGCGCCATTGGATATCGGTGAGTCCGCTGCCAGCAAGCGTAAATTTCCAGCCGTTTGCATTGGCATCATAAGCAGGTGAAATGGCATTGCAATCGAAGGGGTTGCCCACGCATAAATTGATGCAGCAATACTCGACACATCCGCTGGGCAACAGGTATGGGAAGCATATTTGGTAGGTTCCGCCAGTATTGAAATTATAAGAATAACTGGTGCCTGTTCCACCGGTAACGTTCAGGCCGTTGCCCGTAATCTTCCAGTTGTACCCGGCAGCGATGCTTTGGCTGGCGGTGAAGGTGTATTGCAGGTTGCTGCCGTTTCCGCTGTAATAACATTTTACAAGGCTGCAATTGAAGTTATTGACTGGCGCAGGGCAACCGCCACAATCGACTGTCAAGGTATAGTTGCCAGCATCGTTTCGAAATCCATCCACTGCAATATAGTATGTGCCGGCGCTCAACTGCTTGGTGATCACCTCGTTTTGCCCAGGTGCATTGGTACTCTTGGCGATGCAAGTGTTTTTGCTGCAAGTGCTTAACAGGAACATTTCCAGATCAATGTTGGAACCTTGTCCCGATAAGGTAATGGTGACGGTAGCTTGTTGGGCAATGGTAAATCGGTGGAGCCGCTCCGGTCCGGCATTGTTGACATCGATTTGTTTGAGTTCCACATCGGTAGGTATGCCAGCTGCTTGATTGTAGATGCTGACATTATTCGTGTATCCAACAGTCGTAGAGGAATAAGGTGTGCCGCAGGTAAGTACTGTGGGGCTGCTACAATTGAGGTTATTACAAGCAAAGTCAATATTGAAACTCCCTGCTCCAGCGCTTTGGTAGCAGTCCACCACAATGTAGTAAGTGCCAGCAGCCAGTGATTTGACAATTCCTTCCTTGTTTGTAGCAGTATTTAGGGCACCGCTGTAGTCCAGGCAAGTAACGGTGGTGCAGTTGTTCGACAACAAAAAAAGGTCAAGATCGAGGCCTGAAGAAAGTATCTCCAGCCCGATCTGCAGATCGGATGTCTGGCTCAGCACGATTTTATACACCCTGTCCTTGCCCGGGAAAGTAGAATTGCTGATGCAGGGATAGCTGTTGATGGAATTGCTCTCCCCAACCGTTGTTTGGTTGCTCAAATATTGCCCGCAAGTAACGGTGGTGGCTTTGGAGCAAAAATTGCCACCACCACCGCAAGCAGGGTCGGGGCTCAGCTTCGCAATGTAGAAATCATTGAGCTTGGAAGTGGAATTGTAATTGCCAACCACGATACAGCCGTTGTCGCTCGTTGCGACAATATCATATCCTGTCCTGGTTATGGTTGTTGAAGGGGTTGTTCCAAAATACCAAATATAATTGAGGCTTGTGCTCATTTTATTAACAATAGCTCTGGTTCCTGTTTGTCCACCTGCTTGGCCACATAATAGGATTTGATTGTCGCAAGAGAGGCCAATCCCATTTATAGAAGCGGTATTACTAAAAGTGTTTGTTGAAACAATTATGGCACCTTGAATGGTACCGGTACTATTTATCTTCATCAGCCAATCGCCTTTGCCAACATTGTTTGGGCCTGTTACAGTACCATCGCAAACGGTATTGCCCAGCACAAAAATTTCGCTACTAGGTGT